>CAIVDK010000130.1 GCA_903904655.1 uncultured delta proteobacterium
AGGTTTCCGCGTCAGTAAAACAATTGTCGTCGCTGTCGAGGTTCCAGTTAAGCCAGGCGGATTGCACAGCATCATGGTGGTTCTATCGAAAGAGGCCATCAACGTGGAATACCTTTATGCCTTCGTGGAAAAAAGCGGCCAAAACGCAGTAATCATCTTCCGCTTTGACGCTCCGGAAAAAGCCATTGAAGTATTGCTCGCACATAAGTTCACGGTAGTGCCGGGGGCACAGCTTTATGAATTTTAGTGAGACTCGAACTTCAAGAGCGAAGCGAATTGAAGTTCGCTAGTCGAACTATCCCTGGAGCGAAGTACCCTGAAGGGCATCTGCGACGTAGCGGGCTGTGAGCCCCAAGTTTCATGAGCGAAGCGTCTTGGAATTGCCAAGTTGAAATTAATCCCATAGCCGAAGGCAAATACCAAAAATATCTAGTTATAAGGTATAATCACAGCAAATATGTAAAGGGGTTAGTAATGAATAAAGAATATAAGGCAATAATAAAGCAGGAAGGTGATTGGTGGATTGGCTGGATTGAGGAAGTGCCCGGTGTTAACTGTCAAGAACCAACCCATGATGAATTAATATCAAGCCTTCAGATTACCTTGAGAGAGGCTCTTGAATTTAACCGTCAAGATGCACTTGCGGCAATAGGAGCGGGATACAGGGAAGAAAATATCGCAATATGAAACGAAATGATCTGCTAAAGTATTTGCGATCGCAAGGGTGTGAATTTCTTAGAGAAGGAGGCAGTCATTCGTGGTGGTGGAATCCGACTCAAAACAAGCGCTCCTCAGTGCCTCGGCATACGGAAATCAATGATAACCTCGCAAGAAAAATATGCAAAGACCTTGGCATAAAATCAATCAGGTAAGCACTAACAAACAAAATAAACCGAAGTATCATTTCGCCTGACAAACGATCATTTCGTGATTGCTTTCCCGCATTCACGACATTTTCCATCGGGGCCAATCGTGCCGATGCAGGATTCATCGCTGCACAAAACCCTCTTTTCCCATTCCTCATCGCAGGCGGGATCATCGGCATTCTTTTTGAAATCATCTGCTGGTTTGGCCTGCGTCTCATTTTTATCGAGAGCGGTGGCGGGATTTAGGGAAGCTTCATAAGGTTTCCCACATTCGCGACAGCGGCCATCCGGGCCAATTGTTCCTACGCAACTCTCATCGATACAGAGAGTTCTTTTATCCCAGTCTTCATTTTTATCAAAGATTAGTTCAGTCATTTTTTTCTCCGGCAATTAATTGGGAATTTCCATATAACAACCGCGCATATTTTTCCAGCGGCAAAATGAAAATTAATCAGGCCCTCATAAAAATTATCACCGGCTGAGGCCGACACCCACCCGATCACAATATTTGAATACCTTGCATTGAGAACAAAGTGGAGAGACTGGTTTGCATGTTTTGCGTCCGAAAGCGACCATAATGGTATTGTAAATTATCCAATGCTGACGAGGCAGCTTGGCGCGCAGGGCAAATTCCGTTTCATCCGGCGTTTTTGTTCTCACATATCCTAAACGATTGGAAATTCGATGAACGTGAGTATCCACGCAAATACCTTCTTTTCCGTAGGCAAGAGACACAACCAGATTGGCGGTTTTACGGCCAACTCCTTTGATGCTCAATAATTCATCGAGATCATCAGGAACTTGGGAATGGAAGCGTTTGATCAGGTCTTTGCAGACCGAATGAATCGTGCGGGCTTTGACATTGTAGAATCCCACAGGAAAGATCGTTTTAGCGATTTTTGCCTGCGGAATTTTCAGCATTTCTTCAGGAGTTCCCGCCAGCGCAAAGAGTCTATCGGTTGCCACGGCCGTAACTTCGTCTTTTGTACGCAGGCTAAGCAGTGTGGAAATCAGGATCATAAAAGGGTCGTGCTGATCTTCCGCCAGATGAGAAACAACAGGCATGATGCCCACCG
>CAIVDK010000131.1 GCA_903904655.1 uncultured delta proteobacterium
ACAGAAGGCGGAAGGTGGGCTAGGGGTTGTTTTACAGTCGTAAAATAGTGATGGCAGTAGCATCTGCTTGTTTAACGATGTGAAAAACAATAATGATAAGGAGGCAGACCCATGAAAGATATGCGAACGCCTGATGGACGTTTTAAGAACCTTCCCGATTACCCTTTCGAACCCCATTATTTAGAGGTGCCCGACACGGAAGGCGGCGCCCTGCGAGTCCATTATGTCGATGAGGGTCCCCGGGAAGGCGGCGCGGTTTTACTCATGCACGGAGAACCGAGCTGGTCATTCCTCTATCGGAAGATGATCCCCATCATTGCCAGGGCGGGCTATCGCGTCCTTGCCCCCGATCTGGTCGGTTTCGGCAAGTCCGACAAACCGGCAAGCCGTAATGATTATACATATCAACGTCACGTGGACTGGATGATGTCCTGGCTGGAGCAGGTCAACATCAAAGACATTACACTTTTCTGTCAGGATTGGGGCGGGCTCATCGGACTGCGTCTGGTGTGCGCGAAACCCCGCCTCTTCGCCCGGATAGTGGCCGCTAATACAGGGCTGGCCACGGGAGACGCGGTTACAGAGGCCTTCCTGGAATGGCGGAAATTCTCCAAGGAGGTCCCCGTCTTCGACGTGGGCACCATCATGCAGCTCTCCACACAGCCACCTTTCCGCATCGGCCAGGGGAAACCCTTTTCTCCCGAGGTGATTGCCGCCTACGACGCGCCCTTCCCCGATGAATCCTACAAGGAAGGGGCCCGGATCTTCCCCTCCCTTGTGCCGGCCGACAATCCGGACGATCCCGGTGCGGTGGCAAACCGCGAGGCCTGGAAGGTGCTGGCCGCCTTTGACAAGCCGTTCTTGACGGCCTTCAGTGATGGTGATGCGGTCATGAAAGGCGGCCAGTACATCTTGCAAAAGAAGATCGCCGGCGCGCAGGGTCAACCCCATGTCAAGATCAAGGATGCGGGACACTTCCTGCAAGAGGATAAGGGCGAAGAGGTTGCCTCTGTGATTCTCGATTTTATAGCCAAAACCAAGGCGTAGAATTTCGTGACGATGGTTGGAGATCTTATCGACACAAGAAAAGAGGCAACGATGAACAACTTGGAGTTATACACAAAACTGGCTGAACGCCACGATAAGGGGCAGATGGTTGGCGCCCCCATGACCAAGACGCTTTTAAAAATTTTCATGCATCTGTATAACCCGGAAGAGGCTGAAGTGGCCTTGACGCTGCCCTTCGACAAGAATCTGTCTCTCAGCGAAGTTAAAGCGTTAAATCCGGACAAAGGGGATCGAATTGAAGCAATCCTGGACGGCATGGCCAGCGGAGGCACCGTTTATTGTGATCTGAGGCCGGGGAAAGACAAGCGTTACCGCCTGCTCCCCTCCCTGGTCGGGTGGCAGGAAACGCCGTTTTGGAGCGGCCGGGAAACAGAACAGGCCAAGGCCCTAAGTCCCCTTTACAAGGAGTATCATCAAGAGGCTTTTGCCGCGGAAATGGCCCGGGGTATACCGCTGATGCGGGTGATTCCCGTGGACACATCACTCAATGCGACATCCGATATCCTGCCTTTTGATGACATCAAGCCGATGATCGACGCCTCGTCTTATCAGGCGGTAGGCCACTGTCCATGCCGTATCAATGCCAAATTCCGCGGTGAGGCCTGTCATTACTCGACGGAGAATTGCCTGCATTTCGGTGGCATGGCACGTTACATGGTAGCGCACGGGTTGGCCCGGGAGATCACGAAAGAAGAAACCCTGAAAATACTCAAAGCGGCGGATGATGAAGGACTGGTCCATATCATAGATAACATTGAAGGGCATATGCATACGATCTGCAACTGCTGCCCCTGCTGCTGTTCATTCCTGGTTCCCATCAACAAAAACTGGGGTTTGGACATGCTCTCCTATGCAAATTACCTCGCCTTGGTCGACGGGAATGCCTGCGTCGGTTGCGGTGTCTGCGAGAACCGCTGCCCCGTGGGCGCTGTCAAGGTTATCGATGATGCGGCGCATGTGGATAAGACCACCTGTCTGGGGTGCGGCGCCTGCGCGTCCGCCTGCCCGACGGAAGCGATTCGTCTTGGCCTTCGCAAGGAATTTAAACCGCCGCCGCAGGTCCATGAGTTCGCTGCGGCCAGGTTAAAAAATAGTAGCGTTAAAGCATCTTTAAACTTGAAGAAATAAGTCATGAAAGGACGAGGGGGTATGAAAAACAAGAAATTCTATATTTTTCTGGCAGTGGTGTTAATCATTCTGGCCGGTGTTATCTGGTTTAAGTTTCTGAATAGGGGCCCGAAGACCGGCAGCGATTTTGCCTCCAGCGATGCGACGGCAGTGACAGTTGCCGCCAACGCCGCTCTGGCAAAATCACTGAATCTTGCGGACCAGAAGGACTTTGAAGATGCAAAGCGCGGCTTAATAGCCGTGCCGACCGGCAAGATCCTGGCCAAAGACGGTTCAGTGATCTGGGACTTCGATCGCTTCCACTTTGTCCAGGGCGATGCGCCGCCCACCGTTAATCCCAGCTTATGGCGCCATGCGAAATTGAACAAGGTGATCGGCCTGTTCAAGGTCTGCGACGGCGTCTATCAATTGCGCGGCTTCGATAATGCCAACCTCACCCTCATTGAGGGCAAGACCGGGTGGATCGTCCATGATCCCTTGTCCTGCCGGGAAACGGCTGAAGCGGCCATGGCCTTTGCCCGCAAGCACCTCGGTAACAAGCCTGTCTCCGTCATTATTTTTAACCACAGTCACATTGACCATTTCGGCGGGGTCCTCGGCGTCATTTCGGCAGAAGAGGCTATACGCCGCAAGATTCCGATCGTGGCGCCGGAAGGATTCATGGAGGAAGCGACGAGCGAAAATGTGCTGGTGGGAACGGCCATGGGGCGGCGCGCCACGTGGCAATTTGGGACGCAATTGCCGGCGTCAGCAAAAGGTCTTGTCGATAGCGGCAATAGCAATAGTGTGGCCCTGGGCGAAACCGGCATCCTGCCGCCTACCATTATTGTCGATCACACGCCCCAGGAAATAAACCTCGACGGCGTCCGCTTCATCTTCCAGAATATCCCCGACTCGGAGGCGCCGGCCGAAATGGCCTTTTATTTACCTGATTTGAAGGCCTATTGCGGCGCCGAAATCCTGAATCAAACCATGCACCAAATCCTGACGCTCCGCGGCGCCAAGATACGCGACGCATTGCTCTGGGCGAGCTATATCGACGATGCCCTGGTGCGCTTTGGGCAGGCCGACGTTTATTTCGGCACCCACAATTGGCCGGTCTTCGGCAACGCCAGGGTGGTCGATTTCATGAAAAAGCAGCGCGATGCCTATAAATACATCCATGACCAGACCGTGCGCATGATCAATGCAGGGATGAAGCCCAACGAAATTGCCGCCGAACTGAAGCTGCCGGCATCCCTGGAAACATTTTTTGCAGTGCGCGGCTACTATGGTACGGCACGCCGCAACGCCAGGGCGGTCTATCAGCACTATATCGGCTGGTTTGACGGCAACCCGGCCAACCTGGACCTGCTGCCGCGGCAGGACGCCGCCAATCGCTATGTGGACATGATGGGCGGGGCCGATCGCGTGGTGAAAGCGGCACAGAAAGCCTTCGATCGCGGCGAATATCGATGGGGCGCCGAACTGTTGAACCATGTTGTCTTCGCCCAACCGGACATGAAGGCCGCCCGGGAACTCTTGGCCCGCACCTATGACCAACTGGGCTATGGCGCAGAGTCGGGCATCGAGCGCAATTGGTATCTAACGGCGGCGCAGGAACTGCGTTCCGGGAAAAACGGCCCCGGTCCCGATCCCGCCAAAGGCATCGACCTGATGGTCTGGATGCCGATAGATAATTTTCTGGCAGCCATGGCGGCCAGTCTCGACGGGCCGGCGGCAGACGGAAAAGCATTCAAGATCAATGTGGTATTTTCCGATCTGAAAGAGTCCTACATTCTTTGGATCGAGAATGCCGTGCTGCATTACCGCAAAGCTCCTCCGGCCGTCGATGCGAACGCGACATTAACCCTCACCAAGGGCGTGTTTCTCAAGATGGTGATCGGCAAGGCCGGCATTAAGGACATGATGGGCGACGATGTTCAGGTCGCGGGCAGCAAGATCGATTTGATTCGTTTCTTCTCCCTGATAAAAAAACCGCCGGCAACCTTCCCCATCGCGACACCGTAAGGCCCGGGTGTCTCGACGAATTGGATTGGTCAATGTTATATAAGATAAACAGGAGAAAATTCAAATGAGCAAGCTGACAGGGAAGACCATTCTGATTACCGGCGCCAATGGCGGTTTTGGACGGGAATTTACGGAACAGCTGTTAGAAGAAGGTGCACGTCTCATCCTCACCTCTCGAAATGAGGCGGCCCTCCGGTCTTTTGCCGAGGAGGCAAAGAGGAAATATGCCACGGGGGCTGTGATCGCCGTGATCGGGGCCGACATTTCGACCACCGACGGTTGCCGGGAGCTCTATGCCAAAACGAAGGCCGTGGTCCAGGAAATCGATATACTCATCAACAATGCAGGGCTTCTCACCTACGGATATTTCCATGAGACCCCCGTTGATGCCTGGAGGAAGGTTTTACAGCTTAACCTTTTTTCGACGATGGAGCTCACCGCCTTGTTCTTGCCGGACATGATCGCCAGGAAACAGGGCCAGATCGTCTTTTTGTCCTCTACTGCCGGGTTCATTCCCTCCTCCTACCAGACGGCCTATAGCGTCTCCAAGTTTGGCGTCCGTGGCTTCGCCATGGCATTGGCGGACGAGGTTACCCCTTTCGGGGTTGATATCACCGTGATTTATCCTTTTTGGTCCGATACAGATATGTTAAAATCACCTGCCTTCGGCACGAAAAGGCCCAAGAAACTGTCGCCCCACATGGTCGTCTCACCGGAGAAGATCGTCAGGACCTCCATCCGGGGAATTAAGCGGCAAAAGCGTCATGTTTATCCGGACGTTTTCGCCAAGCTCTTCTGGTGGATCAACAGGGTCTATCCCATCATCGGCCGGCAGCCGATGGAGCCGGTGGTCGGCGGGCCGGAAGCGGGAGGCAAGGCATGAAGGCGGACAAGAGAGGTAAAAAGGTGCTGGTCACCGGAGCGGCCGGCTTTATCGGATCGTTTCTCTGCCCGCGACTTTTAAAGGAAGGGTATGATGTCACGGCCCTGGACATTAGTGATAAGAAGGCACAGGCCATGCGGGATATGGGCATGGCGGTTGTGATCGGCGACCTCACCCATCCGGAATCCATCCAAGGGGTCTGCGATGGCATGGATATTGTGATTCATCTGGCCGCCCACGTGAAAGGCTGGGGCAGCAAAAGGCTTTTTTACGACTCTATTTATGAGGCGAGCAAAAATCTCCTCGTTGAGGCGGCCAAAAACGGGTGCCATTTCATCTACCTCAGCTCCTTCTGCGCGGCTGGGGTCGGGGGCGTTCCGCATCATCTGATCGGCCATAAGGAAGACGATCCGGAAAGAAAAACCGGCAACTCCTATTATGGCGACGCCAAATACGATACAGAAAAGCTGGTCATGGGGTATCACAACCAGAACCGGATTATCGCGACGATCATCCGGCCTGCCAACGTTATCGGGCCGGGAAGCGTCTGGGTAACCGATACGGTGGACGCCCTGCAAAAGAAGGGGGCCTACCCCCTCATCGACAATGGACAATACAACGCCTGTTTTGTGTATGCGGACAATCTGGTGGACGGCATCCTTCTGGCCATGACCAAGGAGATTGCCCAAGGCAGAACTTATCATTTTCGCGATGACTATGATGTGACATGGAAGGGGTATGCGGCGGATCTTGGCGCCATCCTCGGCAAGACGGTCACGTTTTCCAATATCCCATTCAATATTGCCTGGACTGCAGGCTATGTCGCCGACAGGCTTCTGCGGCCGTTGAATTTGCAGATTGCCATTGGAAGGCATACTGTTGGCATGGTGGGGAGGGACAACCGCGTAGACACCTGCCGGGCGCAAAAAGAACTCGGCTGGAAGACCCGTATTTCTTATGAGGCCGCCATGGGGGCTATCGGCGATTGGGTAAAACGTATGTATCCGAAACCGAGGGTGTAACGGACAAATTACTGTTCTGTTGACAAAAGGAGGTTTTATGCTTCAAGACAGGGGTGGTTCTAGGAATCAACACATACTCCGGTCGCCAACAAATCTTTTGGCCGGGATGCTCTTGCGCCTCATGGCAGCGAACGTCAACTACCGGGCGGGCATCCGCCGGCATCTCCGATCCGATCAGGGATGGATCAACTTCACGCTGGGCGTATCGACCCGGGACG
>CAIVDK010000132.1 GCA_903904655.1 uncultured delta proteobacterium
CCGCTTGTGGTGAAGCCTACCCGTTAAAAGATGGCGATAAATGCCGAAACTGCCAGGGCGAAACGCCTTATACAAATGTGGTTTCCTTCAGCACATAGAAACAATATTTAACATGCTCAAACCGGGAACAATTTTAAATCGTCTTTACAGACAGCTCGAACCGGCCGCAAAAAACCGGCGGATCGCCGATCTGCGCGTAGGCTTGAGTTATGTGGGGGTGATGCTGGATAATGGTGCATCGGGACTGGCCGCCGTGCTGCCGGATGTCACAGCCAGAGGTTGCGCGGTTTTATCAGATGCCGGAAGATATGCCGGTGCCCCTGCGACAGACTTGCTCCGATATCAGAAGGACGGTAAAAACGTTTTGCATCGGGCCATCGGTCTTGCTACTGCCAATGCGCTGATCGAACTGTCCTGCGACACAACCGAAGATCGGGAAGCAACCACATATTTCAATCTGCAGCCTGGTGAGAAAGTTGCGATGGTCGGGCTTTTTTCACCGCTTACGGAACGCATTCGCGCTACCGGCGCTCTTCTGACGGTGATTGAAAAAAACCCACAGCGCCTGGCGTTACTCTCGCCCCAGGAAAAACAACGAGCACTCCAAGATTGCGATATTGCCATTATCACAGCCACGACGCTTCTCAATAATACTCTTGAAGAAACAATAGGCGCGCTGGGCTCGCCGCGTCTGATTGCCATCATGGGGCCATCCACACCGCTTCTGCCGGACATATTTCAAGATACACCAGTTACCCATCTGGGTGGCGCAGTGGTTGCAGATTCCGCGCGTGTCATGCAGATCATCTCCGAAGGCGGTGGCACACCGGCGCTTCGCACTTACCTGCGCTTTGTCAATCTAATCAGAAAATAGTCAGGGAATTAACTTTTCCGGGCAACAATCATAAGGAGGGTGAAACTATTTCATCAAAAACCCCCTTCCTGTTAATTTCCGCTCGCCAGAGGCGGGAAACTGGAGATTATCAGGGAGGTTTCTTTCTTCTCACGTTGGAGTGAAATCATACCCGTTTTCTCCAAGTTTTCTTTGATTGACCAAAAGTCATCTTGCTTTGCATCAGAAGAGGTAAATTCTGTAGCACTTCGATCTGATTACATTTTTCAATTATGTCAATCATGACATAATTGATTGAAATTACTCATATTTTGCGTTGACAACAGTTGGTATTGAATATATAGAGAAAACGCAGTTAAAGCTTTATTTTCCAGAAAAACGTCGTGCTCTTTTGCCTTGGTTTTTCTTGTCAGCTTTTTCCTGAGGATCATTGAAAAATGGAAATGGCTGTATTTTGAAGGTTAAAGATCATGAAAAGAATATGTATAAATTCTGAGGAAAGGAGAAGGAATTCATGAACGTCAGCAGAAGAGGTTTCCTAAAGATTTCCAGCGCTGTCGTGGCCGTCAGCGGATTAGGCATCAGCCTGAGGCCGGTATCCGCACATGCCCAAGAGCTGAAAATCAAATACGCCAAAGAAACCACCACCGTTTGTCCTTACTGTTCCGTGGGATGCAGCATTATCGTATCCGTGCGCGATGGTAAGGTTGTCAACACAGAGGGGGATCCCGATAGCCCCATCAACAAAGGGTCTCTGTGCAGCAAGGGCGGCTCCATCTACCAGATGGCCGTCAACGAGAATCGTCTGGGCAAACCACTTTACCGCGCACCTTTCGCCACTGCATGGAAAGAAGTGGAGTGGGAATGGGCATTGGAGAAGATCGCCGAAAACGTCAAGAAAAGCCGGGATGCCAGTTTCAAAAAAACCAATAGCAAAGGTGAAATTGTCAACCGTACAGAGGGCATTGCCTCGGTAGGCTCGGCAGCCATGGACCTTGAAGAGTGCTTCACGTATCAAAAATTCTTAAGGGGGTTGGGCCTTGTTTATATAGAACATCAGGCCCGTATTTGACACAGTCCAACTGTACCGGCTCTGGCAGAGTCGTTCGGACGTGGCGCAATGACCAATCACTGGGTCGATTTTAAAAACAGTGATGTAATTTTGATTATGGGCAGTAACCCTGCTTCCAATCACCCTGTCTCCTTCAAGTGGATCCAGGAAGCAGTTGATAAAAGGGGCGCTAAGGTCATTTGTGTTGACCCCCGCTTTACGCAATCGGCAGCAAAGGCTCATCTTTACGCACCTCTTCGTTCAGGAACGGATATCGCTTTCCTGGGCGGCATGATCAAATACATTCTCGACAACAA
>CAIVDK010000133.1 GCA_903904655.1 uncultured delta proteobacterium
GGATGCAAAAGTTCAATTAAAGGAAGTCTATCCGATTCCGGAAGCGGCAAAAAAGAAGGCTTGGATTAGCGGTAGAGACGCTTATGACAAGCTCTGGAAACGTTCAGTTGAGGAACCGGACAAATTCTGGGCAGAAATTGCCGAGCAGCAGGTGACTTGGTTCAAAAAATGGGACAAGGTGATGGACTATAACTTTGACATTAAAAAGGGTCCGATCTATGTGAAATTTTTTGAAGGCGGAAAATTGAATGTCTCTTACAACTGTCTGGACAGACACCTCGAAAAACGAGGCAATCAGGTAGCGATTCAGTGGGAAGGCAACGAGCCGGGCGAAGAAAAAGCAATCACCTACAAAATGCTGCATGAAGAAGTATGCAAATTCTCAAATGTTCTGAAGGCTCAGGGCGTGAAGAAGGGCGACAGGGTTGTTCTTTATATGCCGATGGTTCCCGAACTGGGCATTGCTGCCCTGGCTTGTTCCCGCATCGGCGCTGTTCATTGCATCGTTTTCGGCGGATTCAGCGCGGACGCTTTGCGTGATAGAATTGTCAACGGTGAAGCTAAAGTGCTGGTTGTTTGCGATGGCACCTTCCGCGGCAACAAAGCTGTTCCCGCGAAAACAATAGCTGATGAAGCATTGGCACAGTCTCCATCTGTAAAGAGTGTTATAGTTGTAAAGAGAGTCGGCGATAAAATTAAGTGCGATATGACTGCCGGCCGTGACAAGTGGTGGCATGAAGAAATGGCCAAAGCCGACGCCAAGTGCGAACCGGAATGGATGGATGCTGAAGATCCTCTGTTCATCCTTTATACATCAGGCTCCACCGGACAGCCCAAAGGTGTTATGCATACCACGGGTGGTTATCTTGTTTATGGCGCTTACACGCATAAAATCGTTTTCGATTATCATGATGGTGATATGTACTGGTGCACGGCTGATCTGGGCTGGGTTACCGGTCACACATACATTCTTTACGGGCCTCTGTGCAACGGAGCAACATCGGTCATGTTTGAAGGCGTTCCCAACTATCCGACATACAGCCGCTTCTGGCAGGTCGTAGAAAAATACAAAGTCAACATTTTCTACACCGCTCCGACTGCTATTCGCGCGATTGCCAAAGAAGGCGATGATTTCGTGAAGAAATGCGACATCTCCAGTCTGCAGACTTTGGGTACCGTCGGCGAGCCGATCAACCCCGAAGCCTGGAACTGGTATTATAATTTGATTGGCCGTGGCGAATGCCCCATTGTGGACACCTGGTGGCAGACTGAAACAGGCGGAATTTTGATTACACCGCTGCCCGGCGCAGTCGATATCAAACCCGGTATGGCTACTTTGCCCTTCTTCGGTGTACAGCCGGTATTGGTGGATGACGAAGGAAAAGAATTCAAAGATACAGTCGCCAGCGGCGCACTGTGCATCAAAGTCCCATGGCCCGGCATTATGCGGGGAGTCTATGGCGATCCCAAGCGTTTCCAGGAAACCTACTTTGAACAGTTCCCCGGCTATTATGTAACAGGTGACGGCTGCCGCCGTGACAAAGATGGTTACTATCAGATTACCGGTCGTATTGATGATGTTATCAATGTTTCCGGTCACCGCATGGGAACAGCCGAAGTCGAAAGCGCTCTGGTTGCCCATAAGGCAGTTGCTGAAGCAGCAGTTGTCGGCATGCCGCATGACATCAAAGGGCAGGGCATTTATGCTTTTGTTACCCTGAAAACCGGCATAGCGAAAGCCGACGATCTGAAGAAAGAGCTGATTGCTCATGTTCGCACAGTCATCGGCCCCATTGCCACCCCTGATAAGATTCAGTGGGCAGATGGTCTTCCAAAAACACGCAGTGGCAAGATCATGAGAAGAATTTTGAAGAAAGTTGCGGCAAATGATGTAGGCAACCTTGGTGATATCAGCACCCTGGCTGATCCATCAGTTGTTGAGGACATCGTCAAAAATAGATTGTAATTATAGAAACCCGATTCTCCCCAGCTAAAAGGAGAATCGGGTTTTTTAAAAACATTAAAAATTAGAATGCGCGTTTTACTTAAAGCAAAAAAGCGCGCAGGAGAAGGAGGTTTCAAACAGTGAATATTATTGCATGCGTGAAACAAGTACCGGATACAGAAGCACAGATCAAGGTGAAGGCTGATGGTTCGGGAATCGAAGAAGGCCAAATCAAATGGGTAATGAATCCTTACGATGAGTATGGCGTGGAAGAAGCATTGAAGCTAAAAGAAAAAAATGGCGGTGAGGTAACGGTTGTTTCTCTGGGTCCGGCAAGGGCTATGGAAACCATTCGCACAGCTCTGGCTATGGGCGCGGATAAAGGTGTGCATATCTGCGATCCCGCTTTTGATAATGCCGACGCTTTTGTTGTGGGCAACGCTCTGGCCGCGGTAATCAAGACCTTGCCGCACGATATTATTTTCTGCGGTCAACGCGCAATTGATGATGATGCAGGCCAGGTTGGCGCTATGATTGCTGAAGCGCTGAATTTGCCTCAGCTGACTCTGGTTACCATGGTGGTTTTTGCGGGTACTTCCGTCAATGTTATTCGGCCGATTGAGGGCGCCCAACTTTTAGTTGAGACAA
>CAIVDK010000134.1 GCA_903904655.1 uncultured delta proteobacterium
ATCTTACCATGCTCTGGTTAAATTCGGCGCGCAAGGCGCACTGGGCTCCCTGGTATCCCTTTCACTGATCATGGAACTGGGGCCGGTGCTTACGGCCATCATGATTACAGCCCGGGCCGGCTCGGCGATAACGGCCGAGATCGGTATCCAGCGCATCAGCGAGCAGATCGACGCTCTGCACACCATGCGCATCAATCCGCTTCGGTATCTCGTCAGCCCCAAAATTATCGCAGCAATCATCAGCTTTCCGCTGCTCACGGCTGTGTTTGACCTCGTCGGCATTATCGGCGGCTACATATCCGGCGTGGTACTGCTGGGTGTAAATGCCGGCGTTTACTTACACAGCATACAGACCTACGTTGACTTGAGAGATATAATCAACGGCTTTATTAAGGTGATCGTTTTTGCAGTGATTGTTTCCACCGTCTGTTGTTACCAGGGCTATTTTGCGCACATGCGCAAGGACAGCCATGGCGCCCAGGCCGTCGGACTGGCGACAACTTCGGCTGTCGTGCTTTCCTGCGTGTTGATCCTGGTTTCGGACTACGTCGTGACTTCACTGCTGATATAGAGGGGCTTGATGGATACACCACTGATTGAATTCAAAGATGTCACCAAACGTTTCGGCAATCGAACCGTGCTGGAGCGTGTTAATTTGAAGATCTACGAAGGACAGGTCACAACCATCATCGGCCTCAGTGGCGCGGGTAAGAGTCTGATTCTCAAACACATCATTGGACTGATCCAGCCTGACGAAGGCGCCATTTTTTTCCGCGGCAAACCGATCGCAGAGATGAAAAGAACAGAGATCGCCACATCCTTCGCGCAAATGAGCTACATGTTTCAAGGTAATGCGCTGTTCGATTCCCTGACTGTCTATGATAATATCGCGCTGCCCCTCAGGGAAACTACAAATTTGAAGAAAGCAGAAATTGACCGCCGGGTGATGGCCAGAATTAAGCAGACGGAACTCACCGAAGCAGCCCACCGCTATCCTTCGGAGCTTTCCGGGGGCATGCAAAAGAGAGCAGCGCTTGCCCGCGCTTTGATAACCGATCCGCAAATCGTCCTTTTTGACGAGCCGACTTCCGGCCAGGACCCTGTCCGGAAAAATGCTATTTTAAGTATGATTGCCCAGTACCAGAGAAAATTTAACTTTACAGCCATCCTGGTCAGCCATGAAATTCCCGACGTGTACTTTATCTCCAATCGTATTCTTGCCTTATATGATTGCCGGATTGTTTTTCAGGGAACACCGGAGGAACTGGAAAATTTCGATCACCCGTTCACAGATGAAGTCATCAGTAGTATGGAAGCGTTGCAAAAAGAATTAACCGGTCTATACTCCAAGCGCCAGTTTAAGATTTTCAACCATGTTCAGATGAAGAGGAGCACGGCTGGAGAATTTTATTGCATTGTGTTTTTCAGTCTGCAGGAACTGAACACGATCATTACAAAATTTGGGCACGACGCAGCGCAGGATGTTCTGCGGGATATGGGATTATATATTGATAAGCATTTTGGCGCTATTGGCGGCTTTTCCACCCGCCGGGACATAAACGAACTTATTACAATGCTTCCCTATGCGAATCTTAGCGAAGCGGAAAGCATTATACAAGATTTTGTTCATGATTTTCATGGACAAGTCACTCGCACCATTGAGGCGGTAGCCTGCAAATCAATTTTGGGCGAACCCACCGAATTGACGATCATGGCTGGAATTGCCCAGGGTCAATCAACCAGCAACATAGATTCTGTTATAGCTTTGGCAAAATCTCAACAAAAAGAAATTGGGCGGCTGCATTGCGCCGCCGGGGAGTGAGCAAATGAAAAAGTATACCATGGAGACAATCGTCGGCATCTTTGTCGTTTTCGGACTACTCTGCGTTGGATATATGACCGTGAAACTCGGCAAAGTTAATTTTTTGAGTGATGATTCCTACTCACTGATTGCCAAGTTCAATTCGGCTGCAGGCCTGAGAATTGGCAATCCGGTGAATATTCTGGGGATTCATGTCGGGCGCGTGGAACAAATCACTATGGACCAGGTAGACCAGAAGGCGGTTGTGGAAATAAAAATCAAAAATGACATCAAAGTCTATGACGATGCCATCGCCTCTATCAAAACGGAAGGACTCATTGGCGACAAGTATCTCAGTATTGACCCGGGTGGCGGAGGCAACCTCCTGAAACCTAACGGAGTCATCATCGATACACAGGCGGCAGTGGATATTGAGGCGATGATCAGCAAATATGCCTTTGGCGAAGTAAAAAAAGAAAAGAAATAGGCTACAGGAGGCCAACCCATGCACAAACGGTCTACAGTATTCTTCTGTATATTGATTATTTTTATATTGTCTTTTCCGGTTTACGCCGGAGCGCCGATGACTGTCGTTGATGCCACCGTCAACAGAGTGCTCGACGTACTGCGCGATCCAAGTCTTAAAAGCCCGACAGCCAAAGAAACGAAGAAAGAAAAGCTCCGCGTGATCTATAAAGATATGTTTGATGAAATGGAATTTTCCAGGCGCACACTGACGCGCAACTGGAATAAGTTTAGCCCGGATCAACGTCTTGAATTTGTTGATCTCTTTGAGAAGATTCTGGAAAAAACTTATATCGATAAAATTATGGACCACCCGAACGAAAAAATCGTTTTTTATAAAGAAACGATGGTCTCGGAGAACCAGGCGGAAATTCAGTCGAAGATTATCACGTCCTCCAAGGAAATTCCCATCTTCTACCGAATGATACTCAAAGACGGCAAATGGAAAGTTTACGATGTGGTTGTGGAAAATGTGAGCCTGGTTCAGAACTACCGAACCCAGTTCAATGAAATTTTGGCCGGTAATACGCCCGAACAGCTGCTGGAGATCTTGCGCAAGAAGGTAAAAGCTCATTAAGCAATAATGGACACCCTATCATGAAGGTTTACATATCCTGGATTGTCTTGTTCCTCATTCTGTTCGCGGGGAGCGCCCCCGGTCTCTGCCTGGCGGCCCGGCCGATCGGAGCGCCGGCAGACGCGTTGTCACCTCAATCGGCTTTGCCTGCCCGGACAAGCGACATCCCGGCGCCATCGCCAAAAAAGCCGGATAACGCTGTCCAGGATGAATACAATGATGATAAGAACCTCGATTACGACGACGAGCTTTTCAAGGAAGAAAGAATCACAATTGCCGATCCCATAGAACCCTTCAACCGGGCCATGCACCAATTCAATGATAAACTTTATTTCTGGGCGCTCAAGCCGGTTGCCCAGGGGTACAAAATGGTCGTTCCTGAACCAGCCCGGATCAGCGTGAAGAATTTCTTTTCCAATCTGGAGTTTCCGGGGCGCTTTCTGAGCTGTGTACTTCAGACCGACTTTGCCGGCGCTGCGACGGAATTGGGCCGTTTTACCATTAACACCGTCTGGGGTATTGGAGGATTGATGGATCCTGCTGCCGGTAAGGAACTGGAACTCCAGAAACAGGATGCCGATCTGGGTCAGACCCTGGGCGTTTATGGTGTGGGGCATGGTTTCTATATCGTCTGGCCGGTCTATGGACCGTCGAGTCCGCGGGATTCGGTAACGATAGTCGGCGACCACTTTCTATACCCCCCTTCGTATATTTATCCCTGGTACATCAACCGGGGCGTCTGGGCATACGAAAAAATCAATTATGCATCCCTGAGGATCGGGGATTATGAATCACTCATCGGGGCCGCCATTGATCCTTATGTGTCGATCCGTGACGCCTATATCCAATACCGCATGAAACAAGTAAAAGCACGCAAGGCCAGGTCCGTGCTATTCAAAAACACCGGCGAAGACCAGACGGCGAAGGGTCTGTCGTCCCAGCCGGAAAAATAATTGAAGAAAAAGGAGTAATCCTTACGAAGAAGTTAATCATGATCTCGATGTCAGCATTATGGATTCTGGCCATGAACTCGGTTGCCGCTGCCGGTGGACTGTTTGGTCCGCCGCAAACCGTTTCTCGGGAAGCCGGAGGCCTGAACACGGCAATCGGTTACCGGTATCATGAAGATACTTTCACGAGTGATACGGATCATGTTGTCAGGCAGAATCAAATTTATTCTCAGGTAGCGTATGGCGCCAAAAACCGGTGGGAAATCTACGGACGCATCGGGATATCCGATCTGAAAATATTTGACGCTTTCCACTCCACCAGCGCCCTGACGACGACTGATAAAAATCATTTTGAAGAGAACTGGAAATTCTTCGGAACGCTGGGAGCCAAAGGATTTTATCCGATCAACAACATATTCGGCATTGGCGCCTTCTTTCAGGCAAGCTACAATTTCAGCAATTTCACGGATGACATCTCCGGAATTCACAACGCAACGCCTTTCCTTGCCGATTTGAAGATTAAAAAACTCTGGGATGTCAATTTTGGCGTCGGATTGCAGGCCACTGCCCCCTACGGCATAAAACTATATACCGGCCCCTATGTTTATTATGCGGAGGCAGACGCGTATCTTTCCTCCGCTATTCCGGGAATTCAATCGGGAACCGAAAAAGTTTTATGGAAGAATAAATCAACGGCGGGAGGATTTTTAGGAGTTGACATACCGCTCGCCAAGGGATTTCGGCTGAACATGGAGGGGCAATACACAGACCGGTTCTCTGTCGGATCGGCCATTACCTATACCTATTAATTTCAATCAACCACCTCGCGAGCTCGCTGCGGAGAATTAACGCTCGTCCCGCAACAGCGGGATTAAAAGAAGGTCTCCTACACGACACAAAAGGATCCATCATGCTGCTTAAAAAATCCCGTCCCAAATCAAAATTGAAAATCGGCGTTTTGTACGGTGGTCGATCCGGCGAGCATCATGTATCGCTTTGTTCGGCGGCATCCGTTGTCGCGGCACTGGATAAATCCAAATACGACGTCATCGCCATCGGCATCGATCGCGACGGTCGCTGGTACGTTCAGGACCAACCGGAAATTGTCGCGGATAAAGCCTTCGGCAAAATTCTATCCTTAAAAAAGCGGGGATTGTGGCTGGTCAATCATTTCGAACAGCAAAACAAGCTGCATCTGTACAACCTGGAAGCGAGCGGAGAAAAGGTGATAGTCGATCTGATCTTTCCCGTTTTGCACGGCACATACGGCGAAGACGGCACCCTGCAGGGGCTTCTGGAACTCGCCATGGTCCCCTATGTGGGCGTCGATGTGGCCGGCTCCGCCATCGGCATGGATAAGGACGTCGCCAAGCGATTATTAAAAGAAGCCGGCATCCCGGTTGTTCCCTGGATTACGGTGAGCAGACAGGAGTGGCGCGAACAGCCTGAAAAAATTCTGCGCAAGGCTCAAAAAGAGCTCCGCTTGCCGCTTTTTGTCAAACCTTTATGCACCGGTTCTTCCGTGGGGATCAAAAAGGTCAAAGAAAAAAAAGAGCTGGCCTCGGCCATTGATTATGCTTTTCAGTTTGACACCAGGATTATGGTTGAAACAGGCATCGACTGCCGTGAGATCGAATGCGCCGTGCTGGGAAACGAACGTCCGCAGGCGTCCGTCCTGGGCGAGATTCTTCCCCAGCATGAATTTTATTCCTATGAAGCCAAGTATCTTGATCCCCAAGGCGCCAAGATGAACATCCCCGCGAAGATTCCCGCAAGGCTTGCCGCCGCCCTTCGCCAATGTGCCGTTGCCGGCTTCAAAGCGCTCAATTGCAATTCCATGGCGCGCGTGGATTTCTTTCTGGATAAAAAGAATGGCCAGTTTTATCTTAACGAAATCAATACATTACCAGGGTTTACCAGCATCAGCATGTATCCCAAGCTCTGGGAGGCCACCGGCCTTCCCTACGACAAACTGCTCGACCAGCTGGTCGATCTTGCACTTCAACGCCATCAGGAAAAATCGGCGATTAAAACGGATTGAGACGACCAAGGCAGTCGTCTCAATCCTTGTTTTATCAGGCCAGACCCGCACAAATAACCATGAACGATCACCAGGCGGCATCACCTTTCACGATGCTCAATCTCTGCTCCAACAGCTCACCTTCGGGGATTTGTCCATACATGGTCAGCTTATCGATCACATCGGGCAGCATAGCCGCCAATTTACCCGCCGCCTCGTCTTCCGATACCCCCAGCGCGCTCGCGATCTCCTGCACCAGTTGTCCGCCGCCGAATACTTTCTTAATTTGATCGGCTGAAATCGGCAGGTTGGCTTCGGTACCCACCCACGATGCAATTTGTTCACCAGAGCCGTTGTCCTGAAATAACTTGACCAGTCCCTTCACGCCTCCGCTTTTCGGGTCTGCAATCATTTTCGCGACGATCATTATCAACTTGGTAGCGTTCTCTGTATCGTCACTTTTAAAAAAGCCTTTTAATTTATCCATGAATCCCATGCTGATCTCCTTTTGTGAATTAAACAAACATATTGCCCTTGTTTCAGTTTAACTCATCCGGTTTAACTTAAAATATTGCCTCCTGCCTTAACCCGCAAGGCCAGCCATCCTTACCGGCCACATTAAGATGTCCGGGAAAATGGCAAAAATAACCACGGCCACGAGCATCAGCAGGATAAACGGAACAACCCCCCTGTAGATATCCTTCAGCGTTACCTCGGGGGGCGCCACGCCTTTGAGATAAAAAATCGTATAGGCAAAGGGCGGGGTCAAAAACGACGTCTGCAGCACAACCATATTCATCAGGGCGAACCAGATGGGGTCAAAGCCCAGCTTAACAACAATGGGTGAGAAGATCGGAACGACAATCATCACAATACCGATCCAGTCGAGGAAGCAGCCCATGATGACAATGATGATCCACATCAGAATCAGGGCGCCCCACCTGCCGAGAGGCAAGCCCATCACCATCTCATCGACAAAATCGCCGCAGCCCAGCCGCATGAAAACACTCGTGAAAAACGAGGAGCCGATGACAACCATGTAAACCATGGCGGATACCTTGGTCGTGGCTATTGATGCATCCTTGATGACCTGCCAGGTCAATTTTTTATAGCAGGCGGCGAGAACGACGGAGCAAAAGGCGCCAAAGGCGGCGGCTTCGGTCGGCGCCGCGAGACCGAAGAAGATGGTGCCTAAAACAGCAAGAATGAGGACACAAACGGGCAACACCGACGTAAGCAGCATCTTCATCTTCACGTCGATCGTCACCCGGTTCTCTAATTCAATAGCCGGCCCCTTCTCGGGATGCATATAACACTGATAGGCGGTATAAAGAAGATATAACGCCGACAGAATAAAGCCCGGCAGGAAACAGCCGATCAGCATGGCGCCGACGGACACATTGGCGGTGGGCGCATAGACCAGAATCATGATGCTGGGTGGAATCAAAATACCTAAAGCGCCGCCCGCACAGATAGCGCCGGTGGCCAGAGCCTTGTCGTATTTATATTTCAACATCGCCGGCAGCGCAATGATGCCCATCGTGGTGACGGTGGCCCCGACCACGCCGGTTGCCGCCGCAAAAATCGTGCTGGCTACAATGGTCGCCATGGCGAGACCGCCCCGCAATCCGCCCAGGATGGCGTACATGGCGTCATAGAGCCTGGTGGCAATTCCCGATTTTTCTATGACCACCCCCAGAAAAATAAACAGCGGAATGGCAATCAGCGTATAATCGGAAAGGTAATAATACATGCGCAGCATGAAAAGATTACTGACCTGCGGCCCGATGAACGCGATGCCGAAAAACGTCGCGACGCCGGCCATGGAAAAGCCGATCGGGAAACCCAGCATGATGACCCCGATCAAAATGGCCAACATTAAAAAAGTGATTAATTCAATACTCATGTGATCAGCTCCTTCCCCTTAATCAGTAGATACAGTTCCTTGACTAAAACATTGAAACCCTGGAACACCAGCATAATGGTACCAATCAGGATCCATGTTTTGAAAGGATAGATGGGGGGTAAAAAGCCGATGGTGGAATGTTCTAGTATTCTCCAGGAATTCACAACATCAGAAATCATGACCCCGACAATCATCAGCCAGCTCACAAAGAACAGGGAAATCAAACAAACGCTCAACCAGGCGGCCTGCACTTTAAGCGGTAACTTTTTCAGAAAAATATCCACGCCGACATGGCCGTTCATCTGCCAGGTATAAGCCATCGTCAGCATCATGGCCAGGCTGCAGAGAAAATACGTCGCATCAAAGCTCCAGGTTGTCGGCGCGCCGAAGACATAGCGCGCGAAGACTTCATAGACCAGTGAAAGAATAAACAAAGGCATGCAATAAGAAACAACCCTGGCTATTTTCGCATTGACGATATTGATAACCTTCATCATAGCAATAACGGTTTTCATAAACAACACTCCTCAAACAAATTTCTCGTTCCTTAGAATAAGGACTTTGGCCTGGTTCAGCCGCGGGCCCGGCGCTGAGCAAAAGGCTCAGGCCGGACAGCGCAGCGGAAAAACAGCATCAGGTAAAGAAAACAAACTTACTTGCGAATGGGCACCATGAAATACTCATAGTCGGAAAATTGTGTCCAGAATTTTTGTGCCGAAGCCCATGTCTTGGTGGTGTGGGGTCTATTGATCTTCTTCACCTCGTTATCAATAAAAGTCCAAGCCTGTTTGCGGAACTCTCTTTGGGAAGCGTCGTCAACGCGGGTCAACGTTTTGCCTGCCTTTTTATATTTATCCAGCACGTCGATACCCTTAATGACATCCTCGGACCATTTCTGAATCGTCATGGCCATTGCGGCGTTCTGAATCATGGCTTTGTATTCGGGGGGCAGCGCATTATATTTGTCTTTATTGAAACCCAGCTCAAAATAACAGGCCGGCTGATGCATGCCGGGACCGGCGACGTACTTGGTGACTTCATGGAAACCCTGCTGCCAGTTCACGATCGGCGAGGAAAACTCGGTGGCGTCAATAATGCCCTTCTGCAACGCGGGATACAGCTCCGTGCCGGGCAACATGGTAACGGCGACGCCATTAGCTTTAAGAATTTCCGCCCACCAGCCCGGGGTTCTGTATTTCAGGCCTTTAAAATCCTTGACATTCCTCAGGGGCTTGTTGGACATGGCCAGTAATTCCGGATGCGTCAAGCCGCCGGGAATAACGACGACGTTCATTTTCATTTCATCATACATTTCCTGCATCAGTTCCTTGCCGCCGCCGTAATACATCCACATGACGTACATGGTCGGTTCCAGGTGCATGGGAATGGAAGCAAAGAAATTCGCCGACGGATGCTTGCCCTGCCAATAACCGGTCCAGCTGTGCCAGCCGTCAAGCGTGCCTTTGGACGTCGCATCCATATTCTCCATGGCGCCAACAACAGCGCCGGCGGGAAGGACCTTGATCACAAATTTGCCGCCGCTCATGTCACTAACCCGCTTGGCAAAATCTTCGGCCATTTCATGAATCAGCCAGCCTTTAGCCCAGGTGGTCTGCATGGTCCATCTCACGTTGGGCAGCTCGGCAGCGTAGCTGAAGCCTGCCAATACAAGAGAACACACCATCATCATGACAAAAATAAAAGCTACTTTTCTGTTTTTCATCTTTCTCCTCCTCCTTCTTTCTTTAGTCATTCAGGTTACTGTTTATACGACAATTCTTCCCAAAATTAATAATGAAAATATCGTCATCCGTTTAAAATCCTTCCGACATGGTGCTTCGGCCTTCTGCTCTTGCTTACTTATCCAATTTCTTTCGCCTTGCAAATCAGGCGTTCTTTTAAGGGTTTTTCAACAGTTCCTTCTTCAGGTCCATGGACTCGACCCTGAAGATCCGGGCATCCATCAGTCTCGGTGTTCCCTTGATAATGGGCCGGAAACCCATCTGATCAAGGATATCCTTTTGTAAGTCAATCCCCGGGGCAATCTCGATTAATTCCATGCCTTCTTCTGTGAGATTGAAGACACACCGCTCGGTTACAAAGAGAACCGGTTTTTTATTCTGTGCCGCAAAACGGCCGCTGAAGGTTTTCTGCTCAACCTGCTTGATGAACTTTTTTTCTTTTCCCTCCTGATCGATGCGGAGTTTCCCCTCGACTATGGACACCTGGAGGCCTCCGGCCGTGAAAGTTCCCACGAAAACCACTTTCTTTGCATTCTGGCTAATGTTGATGAATCCGCCGGGACCGACAAACCTCGGGCCGAACTTGCTGACATTGACATTGCCCTCCTCATCCGCCTCCGCTGCACCGAGAAAGGCTGCAGCCAATCCGCCGCCGTCATAAAAATCGAACTGGGCGGGTTGATCGATCAGGCAGTCCATGTTGGTGGACGTGCCGAAGTTCAAACCGCCGTTGGGCATGCCGCCGATGGTGCCGGGCTCCGTCGTCAGGGTCAGATACTCAATGACTTTTTCTTCATTGGCCACACTCGCCACGCCTTCGGGCATGCCGATACCAAGATTGACGATACTATTGGGCGTGAGCTCGAAGGCCGCCCGGCGGGCGATGATTTTTCTGGGGCCCAGTTCCATAGGCGGAATAGACTGCATGGGAATTTTGATTTCTCCGCTGAAAGAGGGGTTGTAGTATTCAGCAAACGTCTGCCAGTGATTCTCGGGCGGTGCCACAACGATATAGTCCACCAGGATTCCCGGAATCTTCACCTCACGACTGTTGAGTGTCCCCCTGTCCGCTACCCGTTCCACCTGCGCAATGACGAGGCCTCCGGAATTTTTTGCCGCCATGGCCAGGGCCAAGGACTCCAGGGTCAGGGGCTCTTTCTCCATCGAGATATTGCCGTCCGTGTCCGCCGTGGTTCCCCGAATAATGGCTACATGGATCGGGAAGGATTTATAGAGAAGGTATTCCTCGCCATTGATCTGGATCAGGTCAATGAGATTCCTGCCTTCCTTGAATGTTTTTTCATTAAGTTTTCCGCCGTCAATCCGGGGATCGATGAAGGTTCCCATCCCTACTTGTGTGATGGTGCCCGGCTTGTGGGCTGCGATATCACGGAATAGATGGGCAATCACCCCCTGGGGCATGTTGTATCCAAAAATCAGATTTTCCCGCACTAATCTCTGTAACTTCGGTGCCAGACCGATATGGCCCCCGATAACAGTCCCGATCAAACCTTCGTGCCCGAGATGGTTCAAGCCTCTGTCTTTACCGTCTCCCTGACCGGCGGCGTAAACGAGGGTCAGATTTCGCGGTGTGCCTGTCGCCAGAAAATGCTTTTCCAGACCAATCGCAATCTCTTCGGCAAAACAAGCCCCGCAAAATCCTTCCGTAGCAATGGTATCTCCGTCGCGGATAATGCGAACGGCCTCCTCGGTCGAAACCACTTTGCCCTCCTTCACGCGTTGGGCGGAGAGTTGCGACAGCATGGGGTGAACACCCTTGGGTAATTCTTGATTCATAGTGGCTCTCTTTTCTCAGATGGCCCAAACAGCAGCCTGGCAATAAAATAAATCTGTTAAATTGTTATTTCTGTACCCACATACGTCAAACAACGATTGAAAAGCATGTCCTGATGGTTCGGTTATATATGAAATTATTTATAAAGCAAAAATGAGACCATTGCCGCTATGAAAAAAAATATCTTGAATTAATTCTTAATTACTCTGTAATATCAATTAATTGAAAAAATTAAAATCCGGCTGTTTTTTCTAGACAAACCATGCACAATCCTATATATGTGAATCAAACTTTGTATCAAAAACTATACATGTATCTATGAGGATACGGTCAGAGCATGAGAAAGAATGATCATCCGTCGTTGAAAACGCCTCCGTCAAAAGACAATCTTTCAACCATCTATA
>CAIVDK010000135.1 GCA_903904655.1 uncultured delta proteobacterium
CGAAAAACTTTGGTGGGCTTGCCGCTGTGAGCGACGTCAGCTTTTCCGTTGCCGAGGGTGAAGTCGTAGGCTTAATCGGCCCTAACGGCGCCGGAAAAACCACGATGTTAAACCTGATCTGCGGCATTTACAAACCCGATCGCGGGACAATCCGCTTTGACGGAACGGATATCACAGGGCTTCCCAGCCATAAAATCTGCTGGCTTGGCATCTCTCGGACGTATCAGATCCCCCAGCCTTTCGAATCCATGACGGCCCTGGCCGGGGTGATGGTTGGCGTCTTAAACGGGAAGCATCGTCCCAACATGAGCGTTCCCGATGCGGCTCTAGAGGCTTCCTACTATCTGGAATTCGTGGGGCTCTTCTCCAAGCGGGACACCCTGGCGCGTGATTTGAATCTCTATGAATTGCGCATGCTGGAACTGGCCCGGGCGCTGGCTACCACACCGAAGCTACTGCTTCTGGATGAAGTCATGGCCGGCCTCAATCCGACGGAGGCGTCGCGGGCGCTGGATATGATCTGGAGCGCTCAGGAACAGTTTGCCTTTACCATTTTGTGGATCGAACACGTCATGAAAATCATCATGAATGCGACCCAACGGGTTGTCGTTCTTCAATACGGCAAAAAGATAGCAGAAGGTCCGCCTCGGGAAGTGACCTCGGACCCCAAAATCATTGAAGCCTATCTGGGAGGCCGCCATGCTCAGCATTAACAACCTGAACGCCGCCTATGGCGTGATTCCTGTCCTTCACGACGTCAATCTACAGATCAATCAAGGAGAGATTGTCGCCCTCCTGGGCGCCAACGGCGCGGGAAAAACAACATTACTCAACAATATATCGGGGGTACTGCCCGCCAAAACGGGAACCATCTCATTTTTGGGTGAAGACATCCAAAAGGAATCCTCCGATAGCATCGTCAAACAAGGCATATCCCAGATTCCCGAAGGAAGGAAAATTTTCCCTTACCTGTCGGTGAAGGAAAATTTGCTGATGGGAGCCAGCACGAAAAAGGCCTGGAAGAAAAGGAAGGAAATGATGGACAAGGTCTGTAACCTCTTCCCCATCTTGAAGGAGCGCGCCAGCCAACGGGCCAGTCTGATGAGCGGAGGCGAGCAGCAGATGCTGGTTATTGCCCGCGGATTGATGTCCCAACCGAAACTTCTGATGATTGACGAGCCTTCCTTGGGGCTAAGCCCGATCATCATGTCAAAGATTTACGATGTCATCAAAACCTTCCCCGGCGACGGCATCACCGTGCTCCTGTCGGAACAAAATGCGCTTTATGCTCTGGAAATCGCCACCCGAGGCTATGTGTTGCAGGACGGTCACATCGTTCTCACAGGAACAAGTCAATTTCTGCTAAACAGTGAACTGGTCAAGAAAGCTTATATAGGAATGTAACGATGACTGAAGATTATTTTAATTTTACAGACAAGCTTTTTGCCCGAGAAGACATCGACAAAAAGGCGGAAGCACTCAAAGGTATCCGGGTGCTTGATTTGTCCCATATGATTTTCGGGCCGACGGCGGCAAAGACCCTGGCGCAGTATGGCGCCGAAGTCATTAAGGTGGAAGTTCCCAACCAGGGAGACTACTGGCGGGGCGGAACTTACTGGGGCAAGTACTGGAAGCATTCCAACCCCCTCTGGCATTTCATCAATCCGGGCAAATACTTCGTCGGCATTGATGTTAAAAAACCAAAAGGCAAGGATCTGATTCTGCAACTGGCCGCAAAAGCCGACGTCATCATCGAAAATTTCACCTCCGGAACGGTGGAAGCCTGGGGCATCGGTTATTCCCAGGTGAGCAAAATCAATCCGAAAGTCATTTACGCAAGCCTCAGCACTTACGGGCAATTCGGCCCGCGCAGGTACGCTCCGGGATGGGATCTTTTGGCTCAGGGCGCAAGCGGCGTCCTGTCGGTCACCGGTTATCCGGACACAGATAAATATTTTAAAGTTCCCGATTTTTTCGGTGATTTTTTCCCGGCTTATTACGCGGCCATGCTCATCTTCATTGCCCTCAACTACCGGGAACGCTCCGGAGAGGGACAGTATATCGACGGCTGTCAGGCGGAAATCCTGATGCGGACACTCAGCCACTTCACTTACCACGACGCTACCGGTGAAAGTCTGGGGCGCACCGGCAACATGGACCCGACCATGTCTCCATCGGGAATATTTAAAACGCGTGACGGAAAATTTGTGGCCGTCGCCATTGCTACGGACAAGCAATTTCAATCGTTTTGCAAAGCCCTCGGCCGCGATGACCTTGCCGAGAACGATACCTATAAAAAAGCCGCAAGCCGGCTCAAACGTGAAAATGCGCTGGCCTTGAATAAAGTCCTTGAGGAATGGGTCATCACCAAAGACGTGCAGGAATTATCCGGTTTGGCAAGGAAGCATCGCTTTGCCGCAGCCGAAGTCATGGACGACGTGCAGATCAGCCAGGATAAATGGCGCGAGGAGAGAGGAAGCGCCATTCTATTTGAAGATGACATGTATAAAAAGCTGCTGGTCGAAGGACCGATCGCCATGCTCAGCAAGACACCGGGCAGAATCAAATGGCTGACCCGTCCGCTCGGCTATCATAACCGCTACGTCTTCAAGAAAATTCTGGGATTGACGGAGGATCAGATTAAGGATCTGGAAAAAGAAAGGGTCGTGGGCACCTGGGATTATCGGGTCGGTCAGAGACCGCCGATCTACCATGACCTGTCCAAGGATAGAATGTTTAATTATGAAGGAGGTGAGGACCATTAAAGAGCGAGTTTATTCAAGATACCTGCAGAAAAAAGGCGCGTCCAAACTGTCCGACTGGAAAAATATTCTAACGCAATTGACCACATCCGAGGGGAAGGCGGAAGCCCTGGATGATATGATGGTCCTCGATCTGAGTTACGCCAATTTTTCCGGAAACGTCACCGCGAGTTTTCTGGCCGAAGCCGGCGCCGAGGTTATTAATATTGAGCCTCCGGAAGGAGATCCATCACGCATCATGAGCCCTTACGGAGCCAATGTGAAGGGCGTCGGCATTCCCTACCTGATGGAAAGCCGTAACAAACGCCAGATCACCCTGGATTTGGAAAGCCCCGAAGGCCAGGACAATCTTAAACGCCTCGTCAAACGGGCTGATATTCTCATTGAAACCTATGCTCCAGGCCAGATGGATGCCTGGGGAATCGGCTACCGGCAATTGCGGGAACTTAATCCCGGTCTTATCTATATCGCTATTTCGCCTTACGGTCATTACACGGCCAAAGGCAGAGAAATGGCCGAGATGCCCTGGACAGACCTGACCTCGCAGGCGGAGTCCGGTCTTGCCGCGCTGGTCGGCGACCTTCCGGATGCGCCGGAACCTTATAATTGGCCGACCCGTGCCGGGTTTTATGCTGCCGGATACACCTCCGCGGTTGGAGCGGCCTGCGGCGGGCTGGTTGCCTCTTTCTTCAAGCGCCGGACAGGCGAAGGACAGATGATCGATATCGCTACGGCCGACGCCTACGCGTCCTGCGTCGGCTTTCCACCAACGATCGGCTATGTGTGGAAGAAACCGAGGCTTCGCTACGGAACGCTTGATTACGGCCTGTGCCCATATGGATTCTTCAAGTGCCAGGATGGTTATGTAGCCATTGCCTGCTTCCGCGATCAGGACTTTCGTGCGGCCCTGAAACTTCTGGGCCAATGGAAAATCGAAGAAGAATGGAAAACGCTCCTCGACCGGATCACGGATGATATCGAAAAGGTCAAAGAACTCAACAGCGTTGTGGAGAAAGCCGTTAGTAAATTCACCTACAAACAGATTAACGAAAAATTTGCATCTTACAGCGTCAAAGCAGCCGGCTCCAAATGGCGGGGCGGTGGACTTCCCGTCACGACGAAAATGATGACGCCTGATGAAGTCCTTCAGGAAGAACACTGGCAGACACGCGGGACTTTCCCGAAAATCGCCCATTCCTCCTATGGGATCGTAACATTGCCTACAACCGGGAAGATGACCAAAACGCCCCTCAGGGTGAAATGGATTTCTGCGAATATCGGCGAAGATAATGACTATGTTTTTGAAAAATATGGACTAGTCAAAAAATAAGCAATTAAAACATCGAAACCCATCGAAACCGCCGGCCCGACAAACAAAAAGGCGGGATGACCAATACTGTCATGAATATACAACAAACATTAGGAGCATACAGGATATGAAAACAGATCAGGAAAAAGACAAGGTGGCATTAAAACCGGCTGAATCACAACCAATCGAAAACAAACCGATCCGCCCCGACCTTGCCGAGGTCATCCATCGACATGCTTTTGGCCTTGATGAGAACCGCCCCGCTGTGATGGCGAAAAGACAGGAAAAGAATCAACGCACGGCCCGAGCCAACGTCGAAGACCTATATGATACCGGTAGTTTTATCGAATACGGCGCTCTGGCCATTGCTGCGCAGCGCGAACGACGTTCGCTGGACGACCTCATCAGCAAAACCCCGACCGACGGCCTGGTCTCAGGCATCGGATCCGTTAACGGCTCGCTTTTCACCGAAGACAAGGCGCGTTGCATGGTCATGGCTTACGACTACACTGTGCTAGCCGGCACTCAGGGGTTTTTCAATCATAAAAAGATGGATCGCATGCTGCATCTGGCACATGAACAGCAGCTGCCGCTTGTTTTCTTTGCGGAAGGTGGCGGCGGAAGACCCGGTGACGTTGACGCACAAGGCGTTATGGTAGCGGGGCTGGACCTCTCAACTTTCGGCGGATTCGCGAAGCTGAGCGGTCATGTACCGGTGATCGGCGTTGTATCGGGGCTCTGCTTTGCCGGAAATGCGGCACTCCTGGGCTGCTGTGATGTGATCATTGCCACGAAGAACTCCAACATCGGTATGGGTGGCCCGGTCATGATTGAAGGCGGAGGCTTGGGCGTTTTCAAACCGGAGGAAGTCGGCCCGATGGACGTGCAGACGCAAAACGGCGTGGTTGATATTGAAGTGGAGGACGATGTGGAAGCGGTCGCCACGGCCAAAAAATATCTTTCCTATTTTCAGGGAACAGCGCCATCCTGGGAAGCAGGTGATCAGATCAAATTGCGCAACCTCGTTCCGGAGAGCCGCAAACGGGCTTATAATGTTAAGACCGTTATGAAAGCTCTGGCGGACACGGATTCGTTTCTGGAGATCAGGCCAAAATTCGGACTCAGTATGGTGACGGGGCTCATTCGCATTGAAGGCCGGCCATTCGGCATCATCGCCAACAACTCCATGCATATGGCCGGCGCGATTGAAGCCGAGGGCGCGGACAAGGTCGCCCGCTTGATGCAAATCTGCAACGCCCACGGTCTTCCGATCCTGTCTTTATGCGACACGCCCGGCTTCATGGTCGGTCCGGAAATTGAAAAGCGCGCGCAGGTGCGCCATGTTTGCCGAATGTTTGTCATCGGCTCGCACCTTACCGTTCCCTATTTCACCATTGTGCTGCGCAGGGGATACGGTCTGGGCGCCATGGCGATGGCCAAAGGGGGATTTCATGAATCTTTCTTTACTGCCTCATGGCCCACCGGAGAATTCGGCGGAATGGGGCTGGAAGGCGCCGTTAAGGCCGGTTTCAAGAAAGAGTTGGCCGCCGTTGAAGATCCTCAAAAACGCCAAGAACTCTACGAGTTTTTGGTTGCCCAGTTGTACGAACGAGGCAAAGCCATCAACATGGCCGCCTACCTCGAAATCGACGCGGTCATTGATCCGGCGGATACCCGCAAATGGCTCATGCAGGGGCTCAAATCCGTGCCCGCACGCAAACCCGGGGATGCCAATCATTCGTTCATTGATCCGTGGTAAGAGAAAAGAACACGTGTCTCTGGAACGTTTTTTACCGCCCCAATTGTTCATAGATCATCATAACAGTATTCACGTAGACGTCACTGCGGTTGTAAAACCAGAGCGCCTTGCGCTTTTGCGCAAGGGGAGCGTCCTCCCGCCAGCCGTGTTTCTTCAGATAATGGCCCATGCTGAGGTTCGCGTCCGTCATATTAAAGGGATCGGCCATACCGTCCCGGTCGCCGTCGATACCAAAAATCCAGAAAGAAGAAGGTATAAATTGCGCCGGTCCCAGTGCCCCGGCAAATGACCCGGAAATACTCAAGGGATCGATGTCCAGGTGATTGGCGATATGAACAAGATAAAACAACTCGCCTACCGCCCACTTCGCTTTTCGTTTAGATCGGGCGATGGTGGCGTCGTCAAGCAGCTGCGGATAAGCAACCGCGTAACGATCCTGCACCTCTTTCAGATAGCCCGGATCCAGCAAAAAGGCCAGATTGGCGTAAGCGTTAACCACGTTATAGGGCATCGGATAGGATCCCAGCCTGGACTCGATAATGAGAATGGCCGTGATGATTCGGGGTGATGCGCCAAAAAGATTTTCCACTGTTGATAAAACATCGGCATTCTCTTTCATAAAAGTTCTTCCCTTTTTAATCTGCCGCGGATCAACCGCCATGACATCGGGTTTCCCGGCTGTTCCTTTCGGACTGGAAAAGAAAAGGTTTTTTATGACAATATCCGGACGGATAGATACGCGGGGATCCTGCATAATCCTTTGCGCCTGGGACGGATCAAGCCCTTCCGCGATCAGCAATTCTTCGACCAACCGCCGTTGTGGCTCGCTGGCGAAGCCGGAAGGCACGGACAGAAATAAAATATTGATTAAAATGATCAGATATACGAATATTTTTTTCACCCACCCCCCTCTGCTTGTGTAATCTCCAAAATGACTTACCGGCCCATACTACATTTTGGATTCTATTTTATGCAAGCGGATTTATTGCCCCTTGTCTGCTTTGATCAGTCCGAAAAATACCGCATCTGTCTTGTGCCAGGCTTCCCAGTCTGGCTTGAGGCTTTTCCATGCCGGGTTCACTTCTTCCGTCCGGGAACACAATAATCCTAATGATATAAATACATTAACAATATTTCAGCATATCTTCGGAAAATGTTCAGAAGACAGCTAAATTTTATTGACAAACAGGCATAATTTGTCTATAAGCTTCAACCTTAACGTTAACTAAGGATAAGTATATGTACGCAATCATAAAAACAGGAGCAAAACAACACAAGGTCAGCGAGGGTGATGTCTTGTTTGTGGAAAAACTGGCTGGTGACAAAGGAACCGAGATTGTTTTTCACGAAGTTCTGATGGTGTCGGATGACAGCACAGCCAAGATCGGAAAGCCTTTTGTGGCAGGCGCCAAAGTGGTAGGCGAGGTCGTCGCCCAAACAAAGGGCCCGAAGCTGATTATCGGTAAAATGAAACGCCGCAAAGGCTATCGCAAGAAGACCGGGCATCGCCAGCAATTAACCAGCATGAAAATAAAGAAGATTTCGATATAAGCGGAGGACATCATGGCACATAAAAAAGGTCAGGGAAGCTCCCGCAACGGTAGAGACTCCAATGCGCAAAGACGCGGCGTCAAAGTATATGGCGGTGAACAGATTCACGCGGGGTCCATTATCGTGCGGCAGGTAGGAACAAAAATTCATCCGGGCAACAACGTCGGCTTGGGCAAAGATTTCACGCTTTTCGCGCTCATCAATGGCGTCGTGAAATATGAAAGACTGGATAAAACGCGGAAAAAAGTCAGCGTTTACGCCGCATAGAAAAAGCGGGCTGCATACTGGAGATTTTAAAGGCGCTTAAACAAGCGCCTTTTTATTTTGGATACCCTATGAAATTTGTTGACGAAGCAAAAATATTTGTAAAGGCTGGGCACGGCGGCCCGGGCTGCGTGAGTTTCCGGCGGGAGAAGTTTGTTCCCAAAGGCGGCCCCGACGGCGGCGACGGCGGCAAGGGCGGCGATGTGATTTTCCGCGCGGATCGAAGTCATCACACACTGCTGGATTTAAAATACCAGCAGCATCAGATCGCCAAAAACGGCAGACACGGCTCCGGTAACAACCGCACCGGCCATGGCGCCGAGGACCTGATTGTGACTGTTCCGCCCGGAACCGTTGTGAAAGATTTTGAAACCGGCGAGATCCTGGCTGATCTATCCGAACTGGGCCAAACCTTTATCGTGGCCAAAGGCGGCATCGGCGGCAAGGGCAACGCCCATTTCACAAGTTCAACGCACCAGACGCCACGCTTCGCACAGGAAGGAATTGAAGGCGAGGAACGCTGGCTTAAAATGGAGCTCAAACTTCTGGCGGATGTGGGACTCATCGGTTTTCCCAACGCCGGAAAGTCCACATTTATCTCGCGTGTCTCGGCAGCCAAACCCAAAATTGCCGACTATCCTTTCACAACGCTCACGCCGCATCTGGGCGTGGTCAAATACGCGGACAGCCGAAGCTTTGTTGTAGCCGACATTCCCGGTCTGATTGCCGGAGCGCATGAAGGACTGGGCATGGGCATTCAGTTTCTCAAACACGTGGAGAGAACTTCTTTGCTCTTTCACATCATTGATATTTCCATGGAGCCGGACATCGATGCGTGGAAAAACTTCAAAGCCATTAATGATGAACTCGGACACTTCAATCCAGAGCTTCTGGATAAGCCGCAAATCGTGGCCATCAACAAGATTGATCTTCCTGATGTAAGAGATCGGGTTAAAAAAGAAGTTGCGCGATTCAAAAAAAAGGGGATAATACTGCATTCGTTTTCTGCCGTCACAGGCGTTGGAACACAGGAAATTATAAAAATAATGGTGACCCTGTTAAACAAAACGGACATCCCGGATGATCATGAATAGCATTCGTCTTGAAACACTGGCGCATACCAAAAAGATACTCATTAAAATCGGTTCCGCAGTGCTTACCGGATCTGAAGGGCTGGATCTGAAAATCATCGATGCCCTGGTGCAGGAAATGTGCGACCTGACGCGCAGAGGCTTCTCCATCGTCCTGGTCACCTCCGGGGCCATTGCGTCGGGCAAACATCGTCTGAACATCACAGGAAAACTCAAGAGCATCCCAGAAAAGCAGGCGGCGGCGGCCGTCGGCCAAGGACGCCTGATGCGCATTTATTCCAAAGCCTTTGAAAAAAACAACCTTTTTGTCGCCCAGATCTTATTAACGCTTTCGGATCTGACCGATCGACAGAGATACATCAACATCCGCAACACGCTATCGACGCTGATGGAATGGCACGTGACGCCGATCATCAATGAAAACGACTCCGTCGCCGTGGATGAAATCAAATTCGGTGATAACGACAATCTGGCCGCGATGATCGCCAACATCGTCGAAGCCGACTTATTCATCAACCTGACCGCCACCGACGGCCTTTACGATTGCAATCCTTCAGAATCCAAAAAAGCAAAGCTCATTCCACTGGTCTGCGAAATCACTGATGAGATCGAAGGCATGGCCACTTCCGAGACGTCTTCTGTCGGCACGGGCGGCATGAAAAGCAAGATTATCGCGGCCAAAAAAGTCACCTCCATCGGCATTCCCTGCATCATCGCGCCGGGCAAAAAAAAGAAAGTCCTTTCGGATATTATGGCCGGAAAAGAGGTCGGCACGCTGTTTTTACCGCAAACCTCCCGGCTCAACAGCAAAAAATACTGGATCGCCAATACCTTGCGTCCGCGAGGCCGATTGATCATCGATGACGGCGCAAAAAAAGCCCTTCTGGACAAAGGCAAAAGCCTCTTGCCCTCCGGCATTACCGCCGTGGAAGGAGAGTTTGACACAGGCGATCCCGTTCACTGCATGGACGGCGAAGGTAATCTGCTGGCCAAGGGGCTTGTCAATTATGCTGCAAACGACATCCGCAAAATTTTGGGCTTGAAAACACCGCAGATTTCTTCCGTTCTGGGTCACAAAGATTATGATGAAGTGATTCATCGCGACAACCTGGTCATTACCGGCAATACAAAGAGAATCAAAAACTGAACCGATAATCAGAATCTTGTCCAGCAACTTGCGCAAAACGCGCCTGAAAACAAGGAGGGGCAAAAATGATTCCATTGATCGTTCTGGTCGTTATTATCGCTGCCGTCGCTTTTTATTTTGCCGGCATTTATAATAACCTGATTGCGCTGCGCAATTTTTACATGAACGCTTACACCCAGATTGATATTCAATTAAAGCGCCGCTATGATTTGATTCCCAACCTCGTGGAAGCAGCCAAAGGTTATCTGGCGCATGAGCGCGGCACATTGGAGGCTGTCATCAAGGCGCGTAACACTGCTTTTGATGCGAGCAAGATTGCGGCTGCATCTCCGGGCAACGCGGCGGCGATGGCGGGACTGACCCAGGCGGAAGGATCGCTGTCTGGCATGCTTTCCAAACTACTGGCGGTCGTGGAATCCTACCCCGATTTAAAGGCCAATCAAACCATCAGCGATTTCATGGAAGAGTTAACATCCACGGAAAACAAAATCAGCTTCGCGCGTCAAGCCTATAATGACGCCGTGACCGATTACAATATCAAGCGGGAACAGTTCCCCAACAATGTAATTTCATCAACCTTTGATTTTAAAATGGCCGCCCTGCTGGAAGTGGTGGAAAAAGCCGAAGAGCGGACGGCACCTAAAGTGTTTTTTAATTAATTTTGTTGACAACCTTACGGTTAATTAAAAAAATGACTAACCGTTCGACTAATTTTTTTGCCAGACAGGAACAGGCCCGCAAAAGCTGCCGGAATCATTTGTTTCTGTTTACTTTTGCGGTGTTGATTATTGTTTTAGTCACCACACTGGCGATTCGTTTTGCCTGGTACTTATATATCAACACCCAGGCTTACACCCTGTTTAACGCCCATTCGGCGCAAAGCTACCACCAAAAACTTTCAACCTTTACGTTTTTTGATCCGGCGTTTTTTCTTTTCGTGGCCATGGCCATTGTCATCGTCATTCTCACCGCCAGTCTGATCAAAATGAACACCCTGCAGAAAGGCGGCGGCGCCGTGGCTGAAATGCTTGGAGGGCGAAAAATCAGCACCAAGGCAACCGATCAGTCCGAACACCGCCTGATCAATGTTGTGGAAGAAATGGCCATAGCGGCAGGCATTCCCGTCCCTCAGGTTTACATCCTGGACAAGGAATATAATATCAACGCTTTTGCCGCAGGGCTTGAGCTTAACGACGCGGTGGTGGCCGTCACGCGCGGCGCGCTTACCAAACTTAACCGCGACGAACTGCAGGGCGTTATCGGCCATGAGTTCAGCCATGTTTTAAACGGGGATTCCCGGCTCAACGTCCAATTGATCGGCATCCTTTTCGGCCTTCTTTTTTTGGGCATTGCCGGCCGGCAAATCATTTCATACGGCCGTCTCTCTGCAAGAATTGGATTTCCCGTTATTATCGCGGGTATCTGCCTGATCGTCATCGGTTACATCGGAACGTTTCTGGGAAGGCTGATGCAATGTGCCGTATCCCGGCAGAAAGAATTCCTAGCGGATGCATCCGCCGTGCAGTTCACACGTAATCCGCTGGGGCTCGCAGGCGCACTCAAAAAAATAGGCGGTTCCGCGTTCGGTTCACGCATTACATCGCCCGGCGCCAGGCAGGCCAGTCACTTATTTTTCAGCGAAAGTCATCCCGATGAGTTATTTCCTTTTCTGGCGACGCACCCGCCTCTTACAGAACGCATCCGGTTTCTAGATCCTTCATTTGACGGAAAATTTATTAAAATCAAAGACGACCGGCAGACGCCCAAATCTCAGTATACAACCCCATTTTGGGGAACCGCACGCCATATTCCGCCCGGGTCGCCTCTTTTGAGCATCATCCCCACGGAAATCGTTAATCACGTCGGCAACCCATCGAAAGAACACATTGAACGGAGCCAGACTCTGTTGACATCCATACCGGAAGAGATCATCAAAGCTGTCAAAACACCACAGGGCGCAGCCTGCGTGATTTACGCCCTTTTGATGGGTGGTGACGCGGCGCAGTGCGATTTGCAGGCAGCCGCTCTGGACAGAGCGATGGTCTTGCAAGGTCAGAAGGACAGCGTCCTGAGGATGGGCGAACAATTATCAGGCCTTAAGAGGGAACTCCGACTGCCGTTAATCGAACTGGCCCTGCCGGCGCTCAAGGGATTAACGAGCATGGAAAAAAGAAATTTTCTATTAATCCTTCATTCTCTCGTTAAAACTGACGGCATGGTGAGCCTTTTTGAACTATCCGTTTTGTGGCTCCTCGGCAAATATCTTAATCCATCTGAAGATCTCTTTCGAAGCGTCACACTCTTCTCATATTCCAAGGTTGGTTTGGACATTGTCATGCTGCTTCAGGCGCTGGCCTCGACCGGAAATACTGACGACAAAGTTAAGGCAGAAAATGCCTTTCACGCGGGCCTGGCCAGGATTCCGGAACTTGCGGCCCGCAAACCCGTCTTTTCTTTTGAAGAAAATGCTTCCTTCGCAAGAGTAAATAACGCGCTGAACCATCTGGGTAACGCATCCTTCGCAATCAAGGAGTCCGTCATCGATGCCTGCGCGCACTCGGCCTTCGCCGATCAGACGGTTACGGTTGAAGAAGGAGAACTCCTGCGTGTCATCGCGCTCGCCCTGCAATGCCCGCTGCCGCCTTTTATTGCCGGAAAACAGCCGTCTTATTGAGCATCCTTTAAACAGTATGAAATAAAACCCGCGAGTTCCGGAGATTATCACGTCATTCGATTGCCAATTACCACATCCTGTGTTAGAGGTTGTAAATGTCCATCTGGAAAAAGAAAAACAGAATACTGGTAAC
>CAIVDK010000136.1 GCA_903904655.1 uncultured delta proteobacterium
AAAAACCAATTGCCAACTCACCAGCCGGGCTCCTCCTTGCATTTTTCAATAGGTGTCTTCAAACCTTTTTTTATTGATTCGCGCATGCCGGGAATTGCAGCGAGATACAAAGTCTCTTCTATAGACCGCCAGTCCTCCTCGCAAATGAGAACAGCGGAATTTCTCTTACCTACAATCTGAACCGGAACATGTGTATCCTTTACTTCGTCCACGAGATTGTATAGGCGCTTTCTTGCGTCTGATGCTGTTAATGTTGTCATATTTTTTAACCTCCTTATCGTACTGCATATGGTACGTTATTAATACGACCATGTCAAACGATATTAAGGCCAACGACAGCAGCAGCCGGAGCGAAGCGGCGATCGGCTGTAGCGCCTTGTTGGCATTTTTAATGAATGCCAAGTTGAATTTTAACTGCTTCTTCAACTTTGCGCATGTCCTCTTCAGAAAGAACGCCAGCGCGATTTAGTAGCCGTAATTTGCTTACAGTGGCCAGTTGATCTGCCATAGCCTTGCTTTCTTTGCCGTCAAAAACGACCCGTGCCTCACTTGGATAAAGACGATCTGTGTTGCTTGTAAGCGGGACAACCTGAACTCTATTTAGAAATTTATTTGATGCATTATTACTGATTATTACGGCAGGACGTTTCTTTTTAATCTCTCCACCAACAGAAGGATCAAAATTTACCCACCAAATTTCACATCGCTTCATGATCCATGTCCTTGATATTAATTTCAGCCCACTCCAAGGCTTCATTTTCTCTTTTTTTGTCTTTTGCCATCTCGGCATAGGCAGATTCGTAATCAGGACGAACAACATAAGGACGCACTAGTTCCTGAACAAATCTGCTTATTTTTCTTGGTCCAATTACTTTATGGAGTCCCGCATAAACTTCTTCATCTACTGTTATGGTTAATTTTTTGTGCATAGCAATACCTCCATTGCACGTGTATTATACGTATTGCCAACGCGTATGTCAAAGGATAATTTCATGCCAACGTTCCGCATAACCGGCTGGCAATGGAACGCAGCGGAATTGCCAGTCCGAGTTGATGCGGTTGTTATGCGTTCATTTTAAATCGACATGACCAATATTTATCACATGCGATTCCCACCACCGACCTGCAGCACCTGTCCCGTGATCCATTCAGCTTGATTTGATGCAAAAAAGATAACCGCTTTGGCAATGTCTTCCGGTTGTCCGATCCGCCGGAGAGGATATGTGGCGGCAATTTCTTTTTCCAATTTTGCCGGAATCCAGCCGGTTTGCACGGCACCCGGTGAAATAACATTAACTGTCATCCCATAAGGGCCTAATTCGGTTGCGGCTGAACGTGTATAGCTTTCAATTGCGAATTTACTGGCGCCATAAGAAACCTGAGACGGATGACACCGAGCGCCATCCGTCGTGATATTGATAATCCGGCCCCACTGAGCATGACGCTCGATATGGCGTTTTGCATATTCCGCCATCATAAGCGCAACTGCTCTGCTATTGACGCGAAAATGTGCATCATGTGTCTGGGCGGACAATGGTTTGAGAAAATATTCCTCTGAAAAAACGGGATCTCTGTCTAAAACAGGTTGAGGCAGAAAGGTATCAGGGTCAGCGAATGCGGCATTGTTCACAATGACATCAACCGCCCCCCATCTTTTCTCCGCCTGGTCAAACAGCTTCGGAATCATTTCAGGATTAGACAAATCCGCTTCCCATGTTATGCACTCACCACCCAAAGCCCGTATCTCTTCCGCTACCAGATCTGCGGATTGTCCGATCTCCCGGCAATAATATGCCCTTCCCGGGGTCGTTGCGCTCTCCATATTCGCTCGGGTTTCTCCGTACAGCTCTGGTGATTGTCGTAAAAAGGTAATTAAGACCCTGGCCCCTTCCCGGGCAAAGGCGATGGCTATAGCAGCACCAATCCCATGATTGGCACCGGTCACGATTACCGTTTTTCCCTTAAGCCCTGTATCAATCATACGACTTGTCCTTTCGCCGAGATATCCCTGATAATGATTCGATTTTTTCGCATAACGAAAAAATCAGCCGGTGCAGCCCATGGGGCATCGATCGGCTGTATTGATTTTGTTACGCAATAATTTCATTCAATCCTTCTATGGTCTGATTCAACTCTTCCAGAGATGCTTTGCCAATGACTTTCCCAATTCTTTCTACAGACAGTGTACGGATTTGACTAATTTTAAGCCGTGATTTCTTGGGTAAATTTGGAGATTTCAGTTCAAGAGTTAATGGGAATCCAGCCTTTTGTGGTTGGCTTGTAATAGCCACGGCTATAACTGTACCTGAGTTTTCATTAAAAATGTCGTGGCTCAGAATGAGCACAGGGCGCAAGCCTGCCTGTTCATGACCTCGCACTGAATTCAAATCCGCCCAACGAATTTCACCTCTCAATATTCTGGCCATTGGCTCACATCCTCAGCTAATCCTTCGTCCGCCATAGCTTTTTCAAATTTCGGATCTAGTTTTGCGCATTCCAACGATAGCCGACTGCGCTTCATTCTGGCTAGTTTTTCGCGCACAGCATCACAGATTGCCTGGCTGCGATTTTGAAAATAATTCTTCTCGACCAGTCTATCCAATTCACCGATAAATTCGGCATCCATTGTAATTGCTATTTTTGTTTTTCCCATAATCAACCTCCTTCAATGGTATTCCATTATATCATACCACCTGAAAGAGCAGCAAATATAATTTTGTATTATTTTAGCGTAACGGCTGGCATCACCGGCGCGCGTTAGCGCGTCCGTGTGCATGCCATGGTTAGATGGACCTTGCTCATTTGACCTATTTTCCAGTACTAAATCTGTTAAAGTCTCATTATTGCCTCAACAACCGGCACTACGTGACCACCGACGTAGATTCCGTCTTGCCCGCGGTCACCGAGAATGTGAACGTGCAGAGTACTTCGACGCCCCATTTTTGTCCCCTGTTCGCTGATAAACCGTGTGTCCGCGGCACCCGATATAAGACCATGCCGGATCATGAATGCGGCAAGAGGGCCTGTTGAGCTCCCTGTTGCTGGATCTTCGACAATGCCGTATTCAGGTGCGAACATTCGCGAGTAGGCTCCATAGGGGGTTGGCGTAAAAACAAACACACATATCGGCTCGTGATATTCTCCTTTAAGGACTATGGAACCATGAGAGTCGAGCCAAGCCCGATCAACTGCATCTCTGTCTTTCAACGCTATGAAGATTGTAGGATTACCTGCACTCATGAGCTGCGGTGCAGCATCAAGAAGATCACCCGTGTCTAGTCCTAAAACTTGTGCGCAAACCATCCTGTCAAAAGTTCTTCCCTCTCTTATCTGAGGGGTGCGCAACCAAATCAACGGACATGGGCCTGTGTCCACACGAATCGGTACAGGGCCGACTTTTTCTTCCAGCACGAATTGCTTTCGATCTACTGGTATGATCCCTTCATCCAAAAGAATGAAGCTTGTACCTATAGTGGGGTGACCTGCAAAAGCCATCTCTTTTTTCGGTGTGAATATCCGTACGCCCGCCGCGCAGTCAGCCCGAGTTGCCGGAATGACGAAGCTCGTTTCGGACAGATTCAGTTCTTTGGCGATTTTCTGCATGGTCACGTCGTCAATTCCGGAAGAGTCGGGAAACACTGCAAGCGGATTCCCTTCAAGTTGCTGATCCGTAAAAACATCTACGACTCGATAACGGTATGTATGGGCACTGCTCATAGTTTATTTATTCCCGTTCTGACATCCAACG
>CAIVDK010000137.1 GCA_903904655.1 uncultured delta proteobacterium
GGCGGCGACTTTATCCTTCGGCTTCATGGGTCTAAGTTTCAGAGGAGCGGCGACGGCTTTATCCATTTGTCCTTCGGTAATAAAACCGTCTTCCTTCATGCGGGTCAAAACGTAAACCTGCCTTTGTTTCGCGCGGTCAAAATAAAGAAATGGGGAGTAGGTGGTGGGCGCTTTCGGCAAACCGGCTAGTAGCGCGGCTTCCGGCAACGTCAGATCCTTGGCGCTTTTGCCGAAGTAACCAATCGACGCCGATTCGATGCCGTAGGTGCCGTGACCCAAATAAATCTGATTAAGATACAAACTCAGAATTTCATCCTTGGTCAGATATTTGTCAATTCGATAAGAAAGAATGGCTTCCTTGAATTTCCGGATGAATTTTCTTTCCGGTGTCAGATACATCAGTTTGGCGACTTGCTGTGTAATGGTGCTGCCGCCCTGCACGATTTTACCTGCTTCCACATTTTTAAACATGGCGCGGAAAATACTTTGCAGGTCGAACCCCTGATGGTGATAAAACCGTGAATCTTCGGCTGCGACAAAAGCATGCTGAGCGATTTTCGGAACATCGGTAATTTTAACCATCTTTCTGTCTTCCAGAAAGAATTCATCAATCAGTTCATCATTTTCGGCAAGGACACGGGAAGCAATGCTGGGCCGATAATCCTTCAGTGCATCAATTCCCGGCAGGTCCATGATCATGGCGTAGTAGGTAACGGTTCCGCCGACGGTGGTTAACAATATTAAGAAAAACACAACGAATAAAATTTTGAGCGTTTTGGACCACTTGACGCCTTGTCCCGATTGTCCTCTCTTTTTTTTGCGTTCAGGCATAACCTAAAACCTATGCTTCATGTTCTTCAGGATCGTCTTCATTGGATTCGGGAAGATCTTTTTTTTTGGCGGCAAACTTTGCCACAAATATGCTCACTTCATAAAGAAACATTAAAGGGATGGCCATCAATATCTGGCTTAGAGCATCGGGCGAAGGCGTTAAAATCGCGGCAACAACGAATATGATCAAGATGGCATATTTTCTGTTTTTGGAGAGCATTTTGTTGTTGACGATGCCGAGTTTTGCCAAAAAGAAAATTAAAATCGGCAACTGGAAGGATATGCCGAAACCCAGCAAAAATGTTACTAATAATGACAGATAATCACTAAATGAAATCATCGCGTGCAAATACTGATTGTTGAAACTGACAAAAAACTCAAAGGCCGGGGGAAGGACGACGAAATAGCCGAAAGTAACGCCGCTCAAAAAAAGCAGTGTGGAAAAAAAGACAAAAGGCACCACATACTTTTTTTCTTTGGGAAGCAGCGCCGGCGAGATAAATTTCCATACCTGATAGATAATGAAAGGGCTGGTTAGAATCAAGGAAGCAAAAAAAGCGATTTTCATATAGGTGAAAAAAGCCTGGGTCAAGCCGGTGTAAATCAGATAACTGCTTTTCGGCAGAGCGTCGGTCAAAGGTTTCGTAAGGACGGAGAATAACCAGTCCTTAAAATAATAGCAGACGAAGAAACCAAGCCCCAAGGCAATCAACGAATTAGTCAGTCTTTTGCGCAATTCAATCAGATGTTCAGTCAAAGACATTTTTAGATCTTCGTTGGGTTCCATAATGTGCCGTTTTGCTGGATACTTGAATTGTAGAAGCTATGTTGGATTTTGTTTTTTCCCTGCAGCATTACCGGATGCTTCATTTTTTGCCTCTTCCGATTCAGACTTTTTTAACAGAAGAGAATCTTTCAAGCCATCATCGGGTTTGGGTTTGTCTTCTTCTTTCAAGGCGTCTTTCAGATCCTCGGTGACGCCATCGGTTGCATTTTTGAAATCTCTAAAGCCTTTGCCCAGGGTTTTAGCCAGATCAGGCAGTTTTTTGGGTCCAACGATCAAAAGCGCGATGATCGCGATGATAATCAGTTCCTGAACTCCGATACCAAACATGGATGGACAGCTCCTTTAAATATTGAGACCTACCTATATATTGATTACTGTTTTTGTCAATGTTTTTCGCAAACTCTGGGATTGATTTCAATGGATAACCAGCCTCTGCGGCAAATGGAATTTGTGATGCCTCAAAACTGGCAACCCGGAGAAGTCAAATATTCTGACCAGTTAGCCTTTATTCGTGGCGTGGAGTGGCCAGGTTGTTATTCTGGCCAGCGAGGGCTTGTTGTACCCCCGGCGTGCATCGGGTGTTCAAAAATAACTCCGTTTTTTGTCTTGACAATATTATGACCATTAGTATAACGATAAATTCCTGCTCATTGAATTTCCATCAATATCCGGCTTATTGAAGAAGGAAAACAGGGATCTTCCTTTCAGCCGGAAACAGACCGCGACAAGGAGCTGTTAGGGTAAGGACCATTATTAAAAGAGGCTTATTGTATAAAATTATTAACCGAAAGTGAGGATGAAACATGAAGATTGAAGATGTAAAAAATGTGTGTATCGTTGGCGCAGGTAACATGGGTCACCAGATTTCCCTGCAATGTGCTCTCAGCGGGTACAAAGTTATTTGCACGGATGTTATCCCGGCGGTTTTGGAAAAAGCCGAAAAGTTTGTCGACAGCTACCTGGCCGGTCGCGTACAGAAAGGCAAAATAACGGAAGAGGTCGCGAAGACGACCCGCGCGAATATCTCATTCACCGGTGATCTGAAAGTGGCCGCCGGTAATGCCGATGTAGTCATTGAAGCCGTTCTGGAAAGAATCGACCTGAAGCGCAAAATTTTTGCCGATCTGGACAAGATTGCTCCGGCTAAAGCGATTCTGGCCACCAACAGCTCTTTCATCGTGAGCTCAAGAATTGCCAGTGCTACCAATCGTCCCTCTCAGGTATGCAACCTGCATTTCTTCAACCCGGCCCTCGTTATGAAGCTGGTCGAAGTGGTGCAAGGTCCCCATGTTTCGGATGAAACAGCACAGTGTATGATGGCCTTCTGTCTGAAGATTGACAAGGTGCCCATCTTGATCAAAAAGGAAGTGGACGGTTTTGTTCTCAATCGTATTTTCGCCGTCCTTCAGAAAGAAGCCCTCTGGATGCTCGAAATGGGTGTGGCCACTTATGAAGACATCGACAAGGCCTGCGTCTATGGCGCCGGACACCCCATGGGGCCCTTTCGCCTCAACGACCTGACCGGTATTGATCTGACCTATGACGTCTGTATGGGACACTTCCTGGAAACCGGCAATCCGGCAGATCTTCCTTCCCCCAGTATCGTCAAGAAGTACACCGAAGGCAAATTCGGCCAGAAGACCGGCGAAGGTTGGTACAGCTACAAGAAATAAAATTTTAAAGGCGCCCACCTAGACTATTGTGGTCTTACGGGCGATTATAAAGAAGACGCCCCGAAGTTGAAAAACTCCGGGGCGTCTTTGCAATGATCAAATTCAAAAGCGCGCTGCTTATGAAACAGACATCGTGTATGGCAATCGGTTTATGATGAATTATCACTGATTCTTTCAGGAACAAGGAAGAAAAAAAGAAGAACGTGACAAAACAAATTCTTAAGAGCATACTACAACCGTAATATAGATTAAAGTATTCAATCCCTAATAAAAAGTTGGCTATCTATGTTACCGGTAGAGAGGCTTTGAAAATCAACGCAAAGAAGCGATACCTTTGAATTTCTGTCCTTTCTGTCATTGCGATGCGTGCTCTCGAGTAAACGTCAGGTTATCAGGGTAGGTGAGCAGCGCCGTGTCAATCTCATGAATTATTGAATGCTTAAGAGATTGCTTCGCTCGCAATGACAAATGAGGCGTTTTTCAAAGGTCTCGAAACATTTTTCCGGTCATTGAGGAAAGGAGTATTAATCATGAACAGAGGAAGAAGTTCAACTCAAATTGTATTGTGTTTTCTTGCCATGCTGCTTCTGGCGGTTATTGGCTGTAGCGGCGGTAGTGACAGCCTGCCACAGACCTATAGCATTTCCGGTGCGGTGACGGGCGATACTCTTGGCGGCGTAACCATCAACCTGACAGACGCGGCAAACGCTTCCACGACAGACGTAAGCGCCGCAAACGCTTCCACGATAACCGATGCAGAAGGCAAATTCAGCTTTACGGGCCGGGCGAACGGAACCTACACCGTAACGCCCGTTAAGGCGGGTTATACATTTAACCCGATCAGTACGGTAGTCGTCGTCAGCGGAGCAAGCGTTACTGGCCGCGACTTTCTGGCAACAGCCACTGGTGCTTCGACTTACATTATTTCGGGTACGGTCAGCGGAGCCGCAAGCAGCGGGGTAACGATCACATTGAGCGGTGATAGTACCGGATCCGTAGTAACGGGCGTGGGCGGGACTTACTCCATCTCCGGCCTTCTGCCTGGTAGTTACACAGTGACACCATCCCGCACCGGTTTTACATTCAGCCCCACCAGCAGTGCCGTAACGATAACTACCGAAAATTCAGCGGCGAATGATTTCTTTGCAACTATCCCGACCACATTTACGCAGGCCGATCTTACGGGAACATGGCGCATGAATCTGCTGAAGACAGGTAACCGCGGAGACGGCACCCCAGTAAACGAGTGGGATCGTGCCAGGATTACGATCAATTCCTCCGGGGTTGCAACCTGTTTGTCAGTGGATGGCAGCTTTGACGGGGGAAATGTTTGCCCGAGTCCTTTTAATTTGACGCTCACGATGAATCCTTCAACCGGCGTGATAACTCAAAGTGGCGACCACGCTGTAAATGACGGTGGTCACATGACGATGACGTCGAATAAGAATTTTCTCGCCGGAACGGGAACGGGTGGTACCGGAGCTATCGGCCAAAGCAGTTACCAATTGGTGATTGTACAGAAAGAGGTGGCGGGTACTGTTTACAGCAACGCCGACATGCAGGGCAAATCGTTTGTTTATCATCAGTTGCAGGTTGGCACCACAGCAAAATGGGAATATGGGACAGGAACTACCGACGGGTCCGGTGCAATAAATCTTTCCAGTTCGACCGACCCATCCGGCACTACAGCGCCGGGAGATGTCGGGTCAGCAATATCGATAGATGGCAATGGGGTCGCCACGATGACTGGAGCAAGCATGGCGACTTTCCAGGGATTTCTTTCAGACGATAAGAAGACGGTCGTGGGGACAGTCACGCAAAGCGACGGCGGTAATCTTTCGTATCGGTTGATGATCATCCAGATTACCGGGCAAATTTACACTGCGGGCTTCCTGCCTCCAGGTGCATCGGTCCAGCATGTGCTTGGCTGCGGCGCCACGGCCTTCTGGATTCACTATACATCCACAGTGGGTAACCTTGGAGTAATAACCTTTAGTAACTGGGTGGCCAGTGATCCCTCGATTACGGCTCCCGCTTCACGCACCGGTTCCCTTGATGCGTCAGGCAAGGTAACTCTGGCCGAAGATCCCTCATATCATGGTCAGGTGTCACATGACGGGAAGTTCACGGTAAACACATTGACGGGCGGAACCAACCCTAACTTCGTCTATATGCTTGGTATCTCAACAAAGTAGAAAAATGGAATCATGCTCCGCTTCTGCGGGGCATGATTCCACGGTTGTATGACCACCTAATATTCTCTAAGCCCTGTTTACGAGGGCTTTGTTGGTTTCTTTATATCTCCCCCGCCGCTCACCGAACGTATTGAATATTTGCAAGCAATGGATTATATAACCGGCAAACCTTTAAGGAGTCTCCCGTATGCCGATTTACGAATTTTATTGCAGAAAATGTAACACGATATATAATTTCTTTTCCAAGTCGGTCAA
>CAIVDK010000138.1 GCA_903904655.1 uncultured delta proteobacterium
ATGGTTTATGGCATTCTGCATGTGCCGAATTTCGCCCACGGGCATATGTATATGCTTGGTGCATATGTCTGTTTCTTTCTCATCACAATTTTCGGATTTGCATACTGGCCTGCCGTGGCGGTTTCCGCCATTGTACTGGCTTTGGCCGGAGTTATTTTGGAGTTTCTGGTTTATAAACCGTTGCGTAATGCGCCGGCTCTTAATCCCTTTATCGCCGCGCTCGGAGCCTTGATTATTCTGGAAAACGCGGTCGTGGTGCTCTGGGGGCCGGAGGGTCACCGCATCCCGAATCCTTATCCCGGTATTATAGATGCTTTCGGAATTACGATGTCCACGCAGCGTCTGCTGGTTATCGGCGTTGCTTTTACCATGATTATCCTTTTGCAGTTATTCATTAAGAAGACAACTTTGGGAAGCACTATTGAAGCAGTTGCCCAGAACAAAGAAGGAGCCACGCTCGTTGGTATCAATGTTAACCGCGTATCCGCGATGACCTTTGCCATTTCCACCGGTCTGGCCGCGATAGCCGCCTGCATGGTCGCGCCGATCTTTATGATTTCACCCAGTATGGGCTCTTTGGTCGGCGTCAAAGCTTTTGTAATTGTTATCCTCGGCGGAATGGGCAGCATTCCGGGCGCCATTGTCGGAGGTATTATTTTGGGACTGATTGAAGCCATCGGCGGCGGCTACTTTTCGGCGGCATACAAAGATGTGTTCGGATTTGGCGCGCTTGTGCTGATCCTCGCTATAAAGCCAACCGGCTTGTTCGGGAAGGAGATTAAGGGCAGATGATGAAGTGGTTGAAAGCAAATTGGTTTTATCTAATGGTTTTGGTTATCGCCCTGGTCGTTCCTTTTGTTATAACGAATCGGTATTACTCCCAGGTCATTACCATGAGTTGCCTTTTCGCCATCGGCGCTCTGAGCTTAAATCTGATCATGGGCTATACGGGGCAGGCATCCCTCGCTCACGGCGGATTTTTCGCCATTGGCGCTTACGGCGTCGCCATCCTGACCCATGTTCTGGGTTGGAATTTCTGGCTGGCCCTTCCGGCAGCGGCGCTTATATCGGCTTTTGTCGGCTTTCTGGTTGGAATGCCGGCGCTGCGTACGCGGGGGTCATATTTTGCCATTACTACAATGTGTCTGGGAGAAATCTTTTATCTTGTTGCGGGCAACTGGATGGAGCTGACGGGTGGACACAACGGTATTGTGGGAATTCCGGTGCCCAGTCCAATTGTTATTCCAGCAGTTGGCCGGATTACTTTTGAAACTCAAATCATGCAGTACTATCTGGTTTTATTTTTCCTGCTGGTCACTTTATTCGTCATGAATCGTCTGGTCAAATCTTTAAAAGGATTAACTTTCATGTCGATTCGTAATAATGAAGACTTGGCGGAAGCTGTTGGAATCAATACATTTCGCACCAAGTTGCTTTCGTTTGTTATCGCCAATTTTTTTGCCGCTCTGGCCGGGGGCATCTATGCAAGCCTTATCGGCAGTATCAGCCCCAGTGTTGCCTCTATTGGCATGACATTCAACTTCCTGATGTATGCGCTGCTGGGTGGTATTGCAACGCTGGCCGGCCCGATCGTTGGTGCGTTTGTTATGCCGATTTTGATGGAATATCTGCAGTTCCTCCAGGATTATCAAATGATCCTGTTTGGCGTGCTGCTGATCGTTGTGATTATTTACTTCCCCAGAGGCTTTATGGGATTGTTTACAACATTACGGGACAAGTTAAAGAAAACAAAGGTGGGGGCGTAAAGTGCTGCTAAAAGGTGAAAATCTGGTCAAAAGTTTTGGCGGCACAATCGCTGTCAATGATGTGACCTTCGAAGTCAATGAGGGAGAAATCCTCTCCATTATCGGTCCCAATGGCGCCGGAAAATCAGTTCTCTTCAGTTTGATTAGCGGTTCGGGCAAACCGACATCGGGCAGTATCAAATTTGCAGGTGAAGAGATTGCCGGCTTAAGTGCTAATCGGATATCCCGGAAGGGAATAGCGCGGACGTTCCAGCTTACGGCTCTCTTTGACCAGTTGCAGGTTGTTCATAACCTTGCGCTTGGTTATCAGAAAAAAACCAAAAACAGTCTTTGGGGAACCCTGTTTCACTCGCCGCGCTGGAATTCCGATAAAAAAGCGATGGAAACCAAGATTCTGGAGATGCTGGAATTCCTCGGTATGGGTGCTAAGGCCTTCGATTTCGTATCGACGCTCTCTCAGGGTGAACAAAGGCTCTTATCGATCGGTATTGCGCTGATCAGCGAACCCAAAATGATTTTGATTGATGAGCCGACAGGTGGCTTGATTCAGGAAGATACGGAGTTGATCACGCAACTTATTAAGAGAATCAACAAAAAAGGTGTGACCGTTTGTCTCATCGAGCACAAAATGCGGATGGTTATGGATTTGGCGGACAGAATTATTGTATTAAATTACGGTAAAAAAATTGCTGAAGGAAAACCGGCGGATGTCGCTGCGGACCCGCAAGTAATCGAAGCCTACTTAGGAAGAAAAAAGGATGCTTAAATTAACAAATGTAACCACGATGATAGGCGAACACCAGGTCATCAACGACGTATCGATGCAGATTGCCCAGGGTGATTTTGTCGCACTGCTCGGAGGCAATGGCGCTGGAAAGACAACATTATTCAAGACTATCGTCGGTGTGCTGCCGCCTTCGAAAGGGAAAATAGAGTTCAAGGGGGAGGAAATCAGCCATCTGCCCGCCCACAAAATAGTGGGCAAAGGTTTATCGCTTTGTCCTGAGGGGCGACAGCTTTTCCCGCAGCTGCCCGTTTATAAAAATTTAATGTTGGGCGCTTTTCATCGCAAGGACAAAAAGGAGATTCAGGGCACGCTGGAGCAAGTTTATACACTGTTTCCGATATTAAAGGAAAGATACAAGCAGATGGCCGGCACATTCAGCGGTGGCGAGCAGCAGATGCTGGCCATTGGACGGGCGATTATGTCCAAGCCGGAGATGCTGCTTTTGGACGAGCCATCCATGGGGCTGGCGCCGCTGGTTGTGGAAGGCATTGCCGAAACGATCACGCAACTCAATAAAATGGGTATTACGATATTTTTATCTGAACAGAATGCGCAAATTGCTCTGATGATTACGCGTCACGGCTACGTTCTGGAAAACGGACATATGGTCTTGGAGGGATTGAGCAAGGATTTGATCCATAACGATAAAGTGAAAAAAGCCTACCTGGGAACATAAAAACAGCTTTTAGCCGTTCTTATCGGGAAGAAAAGAGCCAGCCAAACAAACCTATAAAAAAAGAGTTCTTACCCTCACGGGAAGAGCTTTTTTTGTTTTTCACTTATTGTGTTGGTTCTTTTGTGGTTTTCTGTGGTATAATCCTACCCGTTATTGCAACATCGAATGAAAATATATTTATCATTGGCCCGACGTAACAAAGGAGGTTTGCAGTATGAAAAAATCTATTTTGTTCAAACTCCTTTTTTTTCTCCTGTTGGTTATTTTGCAGCCTATGGCAGGCCAGGCGAGCAATATGGAACCAATTGTCTCCACGGACTGGCTTGTGGCTAACCTGAAAAATCCCAAACTGATTATTCTGGATGTCCGTCGTGTTGAAGACTACCGCGAAGGGCACATTCCCGGCGCAGTCAACGCCTTTTATGGGGCTTGGGCCTACATGAAAGATGGTATGTATGCATCCCTGCCGGATAAAGATGATATTGACGATACCATTGGGTACTTCGGCATCGGTTTTGACAACTGGATTGTGGTGATGGGCGGCATGGATACACCGCACCTTAGCTATCAAAGCGCCCGCGTCGCGTGCACGCTTCAATATGCCGGAATTGCAAACGTCGCACTGCTCGACGGTGGGATAAACAAGTGGATCGCGGAAAAGAAGCCTCTGTCCAAAAAGGTCGAAAGGCGCAAAGCAAACAAATTCCAGGGAAAATATATAGGTGAAGTTTTTGCTGACAAAAATTATGTAAAGGAGAGACTGGGCAGACTGATCCTCCTGGATGTCCGCGAAAGCGAATTTTATACCGGGGAGAAAAAGATGGATTGCGTTCCCATAAGGGGGCACATCCCCGGCGCGGTGAATATGCCTACCTCCTGCGCTTTCCATAAAGACAAAACATTCAAGACCAAAGAAGAACTGGCTGCCATAGTTGAACCAGCCGTAGGAATTGACCGCTCTGCTGCGATTGTCACATACTGCGATATAGGTCAGTGCTGCCCGATCTGGTCGTTTCTGATGAAGCAGGTTCTGGGGTATACGAACGTAAAACTCTATGTCGGTTCCATGCAGGAATGGACGCAGGAGCCTCAGGTACCGGCAACTACCACCAACAAAGTGCCCGTTCCTAAAGCCAACGGGAGAAACTAACATTGGTCTAAATGAAAGACAGGAGGGAAAAATGAAGAAAGACGATGTGACCGAAAAGACACTGAGCCGACGAAATTTTTTGAAGACAGCAGGGGGGGTGGCGGCAGTGGCCGGATTGGCCACAAGCGGCATTCCACTGATGGCAGAGCAGGCCGAGGCGGCTGGCGATGCCTTGCCGAAAAAATGGGATGAAACCTATGACGTGGTTGTTATCGGCAGCGGTTTTGCGGGGCTGTCGGCGGCGATTGAAGCAAAATCTGCTGGAGCTTCCGTTGTCGTGATCGAAAAAATGCCGGTTCACGGAGGCAATTCGATTATCAATGGCGGTGATTTCTGCGCGCCAGGGACAAAAATGCAAAAGGAAAACGGTGTTCAGGATTCTCCCGAGCTCATGTTAAAGGATATGCTGAGAGCAGGTGCATACTTGAATCACCCTGATCTGGCGAAAATGGTCGCTTTTAATGCGAAAGATGCTTTGGAATGGACGGAATCCTACCTCGGATCGAAATACACACGGCTTAACTTTCATGGCGGTCACTCCGTGAAAAGAGCACATGGAACCGTCAACTCATCCGGTTCCGAGGTTGTCAATAAAGAATTAGCCAAAGCCAGGGAGATTGGCGTCAAAGTTCAGATGCGGACGAAGCTGGTGCGGTTTTTGTCAAATAAGGACGGGCGGATTGTCGGCATCGAAGTACGAACGGGGTATCGATTCCCCGATGAGGGCTCAGGCAAGACGGCTTTTATCAAGGCCAGAAAGGCCGTGGTGCTAAGTTCCGGTGGTTTCTCCAGAGACGTGGCACTGCGCCAGGTGCATGATCCCCGACTAACGGAACGATTCGAATCCACCAACCATCCCGGCGCAACAGGGGAGGCCATCCAGGCCGCCTGCCTAGCCAAGGCCATGGATGTGCAGATGGACTGGATCCAGCTTGGTCCCTGGACCAGCCCGGATGAAAAAGGGTTCGGTTATGTACCGCTCTTTTGCGAGAGGCTGGTCGGTTATGGTCCCATGATCAATCCCAAAACCGGCAAGCGGTTTTTCAAGGAAACGGGAAACCGTAAGGAACGTGCCGATGCCATCATTCTGGTCGGCGATCCGGTGATCATTATGGGTGATTCCTATGCTGTGCCTAAACAGGTCATGGCTACTATGCTGCAAAAAGGCATGGAAGCGGGGGCGATTAAAAAATTCGATACCCTCGAAGTGGTAGCTAAAGAATACAATATTCCCGTTGATATTTTCATAAGAGAAATTGCCCGTTGGAATTCTTTTGTGGAAAAGAAGAAAGATGACGATTTTGATTGTATGATTTTCAAAGATGCGAAACCAACGGTGACGGCCCCCTTCTATGCCGCGAGACTCTGGCCCAAAGTGCACCACACCATGGGCGGATTGGTGATTAACAAAGACGCACACGTAGTTGGTTTTGATATGAAACCCGTCAAAGGTTTGTATGCGGCCGGAGAGGTGACTGGCGGTGTTCACGGAGCTGTCCGTCTGGGCGGTGTTGCGATGGCTGACTGTATTGTCTTCGGGCGGATCGCCGGTAAGAACGCGGCGGCTGAAAAACCCTGGGGATAATCAATTTTTCGGATAACCGGGGGACAAAATGAGATGTCCCCCGGTTATCCGGCTTTTTCAAAGAATAATTGGAGGCATATGAAAAAGCAGCCTGAGCAAAAAACATTGAAGGTGTTTGTTTCATTATTAAGTATTACGATTGTTTTTTCACTGGCACAGTTTCTTTGGGCTGCGCCCAAACTTGTGCCGTCCAAGGCCAAATCCGGAGACTGCTCCGCCTGTCATGTGCAGAAAAAAATGCTGCCCGACAAGCATCCGGACACCAAGGCGATGAATCTGGAGGCCTGCAAGGCTTGCCATACAAAAGACAATCTGAATTTGACCGGCAAATTGCCGGGCAGTCATACCCATCAGCTCATCGGTGTCAATTGTGAAAAGTGTCATGGCAAGTCCAAGAAGCAGGAAGCTTTGACAATGGAAAAATGCGTGGCCTGTCACGGAAGTACGGCCAAGCTTGCGGAAAAGACAAAGAATGTTAAGCCTTCCAATCCACATACATCGCCGCATTACGGGACGGAACTGGACTGCAATCTCTGCCATCACCAGCACGCCAAATCGGAGAATTATTGCGCTCAATGTCATAAGTTCGCCTACAAGACACCGTAGACTCACAAACAAATTATCAATATTTCAACAGGTAGAAGATATTAAATCTTCTACCTGTTTTACCTCTTAAATGAAATGCGCTCCAGAGAAGTTGAAAAACATCTTGACAAGTTGCTGCCCGATCGCCTAATATACCCGCCGGGGTATTTATGGATAAAGATAGAGAGAAGGTTCTGAATCGTTTGAAGCGTATTGAGGGGCAAATTCGCGGATTGCAGCGACTAGTCGAAGGCGGGGCTCCCTGTGTGGATGTCATTACCCAGATGTCCGCCGTGACGTCGGCCATGAAGAAGACGGCAGGCGTGATTATTGTGAACAATATGAATAAATGTCTCAATGAAGTCGCGGAAAAACCGGAACTCCTGCAAAAGGAGTTTCAAATGACGCTGATGCGTTTCATCGACCTTTCCTGACAGATGGGTGGAATGAAACATATAGAGATGAACCACACTGAAGGATCAGGCGAAGAACGTTATTAACCCCCAGAGGTCTGGAATGAAAAAAAACATTATCATTTTCTTGCTTTGCCTATATTTTATGCTCTTTGGTTGTTTTTTTGTTTTTGCCGCCGCACCCAACAGTTGCGTTACCTGCCATACCAATGAATCTCTGATGAAGTCGATGCATAAACCGCCCCCCATGCCAGCCAGCGTGGGCGAAGGGTGAGCCGGCGCGCCTCCGCCAGTTCGGCCGGAAGAAATGTATCTCGGATATGTTGTGGACAAGGAACTTTTAAAAAAAGATCCGCATTTCAAAATGGGATGCGTCCTTTGCCATAAAGGAAATGCAGAGGAAATTAAAAAAGAAGAAGCCCATAAGGGCGTGGTGAAAAAACCATCCGATAATCTGCGCACCTGCATGATTTGCCACAAACAGATCACTGACAATTATGCCAAGTCCCTGCATTACACGACAGCAGGCCAGCGAACCGGTGTGATGCCGCGCTTTTCCAAGGATGAGTTAAAAACATTTGATGAAAAGGTGTTTGAAAAATCCTGTCGGAGCTGTCACGCCTCCTGTGGCGACTGCCATGTGAAAGGCGCGCCGGTAAGCGGCATCAGCATCGGATTGGTTGCAAAGCATAAATTTGTGAAAAAGGACGAGGGCAAGACCTGCGCCTTTTGCCATGGGGGTCGCGTTTATCCGGAATATGTCGGTGAATACGGCGGCGCACCGGATGTTCATTATCAAAAAGGTATGCTGTGCATGGATTGCCATAAAAAAGAGGAATTCCACGGTGACGGCAAGGCATACAAGACGAAAAATGAAGTCAAGCAGCGTCCGGCCTGCAAGAACTGCCATAAGCAGGGAAATGAGGCCAAGCTGACGGCGCAAATTGCTCACCGTGAGCATGAAGGTAAGGTGACGTGCTACGGTTGTCATTCCGGTGCTGCCTACCGGAATTGCAACGATTGCCACGGCGGCCATTCCGCGGCGAATCCCGGCATGATGCTGGGGAAAAATCCACGGGACAAGAAAACACTGACCACGCTGCGTTTAATTCCCACCGTGCGCGACACCTTTGCACCAGCCGGCATTAAGATGGAAAACTTCGACGCGCTGCCCAATTACTGGGATACGCCCGCGCATAATATCCGTAAGCGCACCGACCGCACCCGTAATTGCGATACCTGTCACGTCGATCGGAAGAATTTTTTAACCAAAGAAATGCTCATTAAAAATGGTTCTAAAGCGAATGAAAGTTTAATTGTTGTTCCCAAACCCATTAACAAATAGGAGGATAAAATGAAGAAATTACAAATATGGAAAGCATTATTGGTGTTCCTGTTGATTCTATTACCGGCGGCCGTCATGGCGCAGATTTCCGGCCCGATTGTTTCCGTCGGTGATCTGGAAAAGAACCTGACCAACCCCAAAGTAGTTGTGTTGGATGTCCGGAAAGTGGAAGAATACAAGGCCGGCCATATTCCCAGCGCCGTTAATGCCGCTTATGGTTCCTGGGCCATTAAAAAGGGCGATCTGCTCAATGAGCTGCCGCCCATTGATGATCTGGCTGAAATTATCGGAAGCGCCGGAATTAACAAAGATTCAATGGTGGTCATTATCGGGAAGACGGATAAAGTTCCCGATCAGTTCGATATGACCCGCGTAGCCTGGACCTTGAAGTATCTGGGTGTGCCCAACGTAGCTATTCTCAGCGGCGGACAGAATCAGTGGGTGAAGGAAAACAAGCCCCTGTCCCAGGATATGGTAAAGGCAAAAGCAAAGTCGTTTAAGCCGTCAATCACCGATAAGCTTTTTGTAAACAAAGCTTATGTGATGGACAATCTGGGCAAAGCAAAGATCATCGATACCCGCGGCCCGGCGTTTTACGAGGGGAAGGAGAAGCTGGCATTCGTTCCTAAATCAGGGAGAATCAAGGGAGCGGTTAACCTTCCTGTCGGCGCTCTGTATACCCCGGAAGGTTTGTACAAAGACAAGGCAACGCTTACCGCTCTAGCCCAAAAGGCTGCCGGCAGTGATCCCGCTAAAGAGATTATTCTTTATTGCGATACCGGCAAAACCTGCACCTCCTGGGCATTGATTCTGACGGACATGCTGGGATACAAAAATGTTAAGATTTACGACGGATCCACCATGGAATGGCTGGCCGATCCGGCAGCTCCGTCTGAACCTTAAATATTAGATAGCAGGCCGCCCCCAAAGGCGGCCTGCTATCTGTATTAACTATGGCATTTCCATAAGAGGGTTGCAATGGTGATGAAGCGTTATGTCTTTATAACATTCATGATTTCTTTATTTTTGTTTCCGGCCAAGTCCTTTGGACATCAGGACGTCTGGCTGAGAAACGAGCAGGGCGATAGAATCACGGCAACCCTCAACAGTGTTGATCCCTACAGTCCCAGGAAAACCTGCGGCGCCTGCCATCCTTATTCCACGATTACGTCCGGTTATCATTTTCAGCAGGGCTTCGACGGCATGAAGGACGGCTATGACGCGGGCAAACCCTGGATTTTGTCCTCGGGCATGTTTGGCGCCTGGTTTCCAACGGCTGCGGCGGGAAGGCTTGCCGCCAAGAATAACACAAGTTCACGGCAAGTCGAGCTGTCCACGTATGACTGGATCGGCGCAGGCAAATACAGCCCCAGACACAAAGTCAAGTCTTCGTCATGTGGGTCGTGTCATCCGGGCGGCGGTCCGATGGAATACGGCCGTAATGCCCAGGGCAGGGCGGATTTAAGTAAAACATTGGTTTTGGGAGAAGCAGCCAATCCACAACCCCTTGACGGTGATTACAGTTCCCGCTTTACAACCGACGGGAAGAGTCATTTTCGCCAAAGCGGCGTTGTTGAAGCGGATTGTCTGATTTGCCACAAATCCGGTTATCACCTGGAAGAGCGAAGCGAGCAGCTTTACCGGCGCAATTACCGCTGGGCGGCAACGGCCGGAGCGGGATTGGGTGTGGTCAAAGGTGCGGTATTTACATATAGCCATCCCGCAGCCGGTCCCGATCATCCCGATTTTGGCAAAGGTTCCTGGAATCTCTCCCGGCGACCGGTCGTTTCCTACAACTGGCCGGACCGTGCTTTGTTTTCAGCCGACGGGCGGATGAAGGGCAGCCTGATTAAAAAATCCGTGTCTTCGAAGAGCTGCCTGCAATGCCATGCCGAAGGCGAGGCGAAAAATACTGGCACCGCTTTTACGCACGCAGACGATGTTCACATTAAAGCGGGCATGGCCTGCACCGATTGTCATCCGCTGACCGGCGCGACAAAAGACCGCCGTCTTGCTCATCAGATCGCGAAAGGAAAATCTCTGACCGGCCATGTCCGGGATGATCTCGACGGTCTGGGCATGAAAACCTGTACCAGTTGCCACTCCGACGGATCGTATAAGCTTGTCCGGCAGGGGGCGACCAAGCAGGCGAAAAATCCGCAGGCGACGCACGCGAAGCTCCTTGCCGGCGCTCAGTTTCACACCTATCTGATTTCATGCAAAAGTTGTCATATCACGGCGCAGCCGCTCAGAGCCATGACGGTTCTGGATATGAGTACGGGATGCGAATATGGGTACACAGCCGACAATTTTGACGGCGTTTCCTCACCGGAAGATTATCTTAAAAACACACCAAAGCCCTGGCTGCCCTGGCAGGCGCGCGGGGAAAAGTACCTGGCCGCTATTCCCAAGCATATGCAGTGGTTCGGCGAAAAGATGAAAAATGGAGAAATTCGTCCTATCCCCCTGCATTACGTTTCGAGGGCGGCTCGTCAGGTTGCGAATTTAACGGCAATCAATGCCAATTTACCCGGCGGAAAAAAAGAAAAGCGGCAGACGGTAGTTTCCGACCGCGACATCACCGAAATGCTCAAGGCGCTTGCCAAATCCGGATTTGCCGGTGTGGTCTATGTCTCTGATCAAATCTACGAGCTGAAAAATGAAAAACTGGCGGCATCGCCTTTAATGCAAAAGAAACTTTATTATGCCGTGGAGCATGGCGTGACTGATCTGTCCAAAAAGAAGACATACGGTCATAAGGGCAGGCCGGACGGTTGCATGCAGTGCCACGACGACAGTTCGCCTTTCTTTGCCAAAATGGATATTAAAAATGTCCGCGAGTTTCTGAAAAAAGATTATCCGGCGCTCAGAGACCCGAATGCAGTCCCGCAATATGAAATCTGGGGCCTCAAATCCGTGCCCGCGTTTGAATAGGTGATGTGATGAAAAAAATAAACGCCGATTTTTTCGATTTGTCATTCCCGCGAAGGCGGGAATCCAGAAAGAGCATTAACGCATGGGATTTCCGCTTTCACGGGAATGACGATGGTGATTCTTTTCGCTATCAACAGGCCGCCCTTTTTTTTGCGGTGTTTGTTCTGAGTTTCTTTTGCACACCCTGCTTTGCCGGAGCGCAACCCGGTCAAATTCAATCCGTGAACGTTCAGACGATTAAAGGCTGGATGGACCAATCAGAAAAGATCACAATAATTGATGGTGGCAGTGTTCTTGCCTGCATGGACGCAAGAATCCCTGGTTCTGTATATCTGCCCTGCGACGAAGACAAGGATCGTTCATTTTTTTCAGCCGTGCCGAAAGAAAGTAAAATTGTTTTTTACTCGGGTCTCCAGCCGCTTGATGCGGATTGCGCCTTGATCTCAAGCGCCCTGTCTTCTGGTGTTAAAGGTGTATATCGTCTGGAGGGCGGGCTTGCCGAATGGCGTAAAGCGGGTCTTCCGGTGGTGTCGGAGAAAAGAACGCCGCGTGTTGCCGCACAGGCCATACAAGTCAAGCAACTGCCGGAGTGGCAAAAGACGGCAAAAAACCCGTTGTTGATTGATATCCGTTCTCCCAAGGCGTTTGCGGCAGGTCATCTGGACGGGGCAGTGAATTTCCCTCTGTCGCGTCTGCATGTTCAATATGCGGACATTCCCCTGGATCGGACGCTGCTGATTGTGGATGACGACGGACGCGCCGCTTTTCTGGCGGCAAGCTATCTGGTCCGCAAAGGATTTCTGAACGTGCAACGACTTCAGGGCGGGATGTCCGCCTATCAGCGAGGAACGAGATGAGTAAAATTTTATTCCGGACGATTTTCATTCTGGCTGCTTTGTGGATGACCTGGATTCCAACACAGGCGGTGGCTCAGGCGCAGACGGCAAAATGTCAGACCTGTCATTCCGATTCCGCATATGCGGATCATTTTGCGTCATCCGTTCACGGCAATAATGCCTGCACCAGCTGCCATACGGGCATTGATAATATTTCCCGACACAGCGCAGGCGAGAAGAAGTCCAATCCCGTCCGTTGCGCAAGTTGCCACAAGGAAACCGCTGCCGCGTTTATAAAAGACGTTCATGCCACATCGCAGAACATGACCTGCGTGGATTGTCATCAGAAGATCCATATGGTTACGAAATCCGATAAACCTGCAAAGATAGCCGTTCAGGAAAAATGTGTCCGCTGCCATAACCCGGAAGACTTCGCCTTGATGGGGCATGGCAAGGCCGTCGCCGCGGGCAATGCCGATTCCGCAACCTGTACAGACTGTCATCGTCTGCACGGCATTACCGGAATGAGTGGCGCAACCCCAAAGGAGGCGGCTCTTTTGAGCGAGGCCTATACCGCGCGCTGCAAATCCTGCCATGCTGACTCAGGCGTGACCAAACGAAACAATCTTTCCACCGCCATATCGGATACCTATGATCAGACCTATCACGGTAAGGTCCTGCAAGTGGGAAACATAGAGCGTGCTGCCGGTTGCGCCGACTGTCACACCGGACACAATACACTGAAGTCTTCAGATCCCCATTCCGCGCTGCATCCGGATAATCTCTACGGATCCTGTAAAACCTGTCATACGACCATGCACAAACGATTTGTGTCTTTTGAGGCGCATCCGGGCGCGGTGAAAGGAAAGACCTATCGGGCGCTGCACATTGCGGAAGTATTCATGATTGTCCTGCTGGTAGGCACTTTTGCCTTTTTCTGGCTGCATACCTTTTTGTGGTGGCGCCGTGCTTATCTGGACAAGTGCCGCAAGCGCAAGGCCGGATTTATTGAAGACTCACTGGCGCCCGAATGCCTTGATGAAAAACAAATTCAACGATTCAGCGTGACCCAGCGGGTTATGCATGTGTTGCTCATTTTGTCCTTCTTTACGCTGGTGGGAACCGGTTTCCCGATAAAATATTCGGAGACCGCCTGGGCAAAAGTGCTGGTGAATATATGGGGCGGGCCTTATATGGCGGGGCTTTTCCACCGGATTGCGGCCCTGGTCCTCTGCGCATTGTTTTTATACACCCTGTGGCTGTCTATCCGTTTCCTGTTTCCCAAGTGGCAGCTTCGCGGATGGATCGGAAGACTTTTAAGCCCGGATTCTCTTTTTCCCAATCTGAAAGACTTGCAGGACATCAAGCGCATGTTTTTGTGGTTCTTTAATAAGGGACCGATGCCCAAACTCGACCGCTGGACCTACTGGGAGAAATTTGATTTTCTGGCCGTCTTTTGGGGCATGACCGCTATCGGGCTTTCCGGCTTCATGTTGTGGTTCCCCGGACTCTTCTCGTATATCGTCCCCGGATGGGTCATCAATATCGCGACCATTGTGCATTCGGAAGAAGCATTCCTGGCGGCGGTCTTTATTTTTACGGTGCATTTTTTCAACAATCATATTGTGCCCAACAAGTTCCCGCTCGAACCGAACATCTTTACCGGACGCTATACACTGGAAGCGATGCGTGAAGAGAGGCCGCTGGAATATGAACGCATGGTGACCGAAGGTAAGCTGGAATCTCTCAAGCGTGTAGGCCCCGGCTTGTGGGCGCAATTGTTTGCTTCCGTCTTCGGCTTGGCAAGCCTTGTGCTAGGGTTGTTCCTTCTGGGATTGATCTTCTGGGCCGTGTTGTTCTATTAAAGGAAAACCACTGGACAGCAGGGAATGGTTTTAAAGCACCCCTAAGGGTGGCCGGACCGTTCGCTGCTGTTGCATAAGCTCTGGCGTCATGATAAATAAATACTCATCAATATCATTCAGGAGAAAATTCTTTTGACCAAAAACAAATCGGGTATCTGGTCTTTCTTTTCATCTGTTCAACTGGCCATTGTTCTGCTTTCGCTCATCGCTTTCTTTGCCCTGATTGGAACGCTGGTGCCCCAGCGGGAAGCGGCTGCGGAGGTGGCGGGCCTTATATCACCTGGACTTTTTTCCCTTCTGGATAAGATGCAGTTTTTCGATCTATACCACTCCGTCTGGTTTTTTCTTTTGATGGGTCTTCTGACTGTTAATCTGCTTATCTGTTCACTGGATCGCTTACCGATGGCTTGGCGGCGTTTCCGTATGCGTCCATCGTCACAAAATGATGATGTATTTAAAGACTGTCCCGAAGAAAATTCTATTCGGGCGAGGGCCGATATGGTTCAGGCGGCGAATGCAGCTGCCTCACTACTGAAAAAGAGGTACCGGAAATTTATACGAACGAATGAAGCCGACCAAGTCTTCCTTTGCGCCGATAAGGGGCGCTTCTCTCTTTTCGGCGTGTATGTCGTTCACCTGAGCATTCTGGTCTTAATTGCCGGCGTCATTATCGGATCAGTTTTCGGTATGGAGGCTTACGTCAACATTACTGAGGGCGAAACGGTAAACGCCGTCAATCCGCGCAGGGGCAGCCAGAGCCTTCCCCTGCCTTTTTCCGTGCGCTGTGACAAGTTCACCGTCGAGCTCTATGAAAGCGGCGCGCCGAAAACCTTTCAATCAGATTTGACATTTTTAAAGGGTAACCAAATCGTCCAGCAGGGGAAGCTTCTCGTCAACCATCCCATTGAAATTGAAGGATTCCGTTTTTATCAAGCCAGTTATGGCGCGGTTCCGGGCGGGAAAGCGACACTGGCTTTATTGCGAGCCGATGGCCGCCGTGACATCATAAATGTCGGCGCGGGCTATGCGTTTGAACTTCCGGGCAAAGAAGGAACCTTTAATATTCTGCGAATGGAAGAAAATCTGATGAAAATGGGGCCCGCGATCAAAGTCGTTGTTCGTTCCAAAAAGGAAGAAGTCTCCTTCTGGGTTTTTCAGCAGATCGATAAGATCAAACAAACAAATCCGGATATCATCCAGCAGGTGCCGATCTTCAATCCAGGGCTTTTCCGCCCTTATACGTTTACGTTGGTAGGATTGGAAGAAAAGTATTTCACCGGCCTGCAGGTGAGTAGGGATCCGGGGACGCCCGTGGTTGCCGCCGCCGCGTTGCTGCTGATTTGCGGATTGATGATGGTTTTGTTTTCTTATTCCCGGCAAATCTGGATTCGGATCGATCAGAAAAAAGAAGGTGTGCGCATTTGCATTGCAGGGCGCAGCTACAGGAATAAGACCGGTCTGGAACGGGAACTGCAATATCTTATCGCTGAGCTTAAAGATAATCTGGAGAAGTCCAAATGATTAATACAACCATTCTGAGTTGGGTGACCTTCGTCTATTTTGCCTCTTTTGTTTTTTATCTATTCCGGATGATTCTGGGCCGGGAGTTCTGGGGAAAGCTCGCGACGTGGACGGCGCTTGCGGGTCTTGTCGCCCAGAGTGTTGCATTAATTATCCGCTGGAAAACGTCATACGACCTCGGCATGGGTCATGCGCCTTTATCCAACTTTTACGAGTCTCTAATCTTTTTCGCCTGGACGATCGTGCTTCTGTATCTGCTGATGGAGTGGCGTTTGAAAAATCGCAGTATCGGCGTTTTTGTGATGCCTGTGGCGTTTCTGATCATGGCTTACGCGTCCATCGCGCCCGGCATCAACAATCGCATCGAGCCGCTTATTCCTGCATTACAGAGCAACTGGCTGACCTCGCATGTGCTGACCTGCTTTATGGGCTATGCCGCATTTACCGTGGCGTTTGCACTGGGCATCATGTTTTTTATCAAGCAGGCGGCGGGCAATGATTCGTCGAAATCCGGTGCTTTTATCCGACGGCTTCCATCCGAATATCAGATGGACGAACTGATGTATTCCTGTGCCGCTTTGGGTTTTATCTTCTTGACGCTGGGCATTGTGACCGGCTCCGTCTGGGCGCACTATGCCTGGGGGTCTTACTGGAGTTGGGATCCGAAGGAAACTTGGTCGCTGATTACCTGGCTCGTCTATGCCGTGATGCTGCATACCCGCCTGGTGCGTGGCTGGCGCGGGCGGCGGATGGCGATCATGGCAATTGTCGGCTTTGCTTGCGTTTTGTTCACCTATTTGGGCGTGAATTTCCTGCCAAGTCTGCACAGCTATATGACATAATTTACATTTCCAAATCAACCCATCATGCCGACAGATCTGCGCAAAGGATAATGATAATTGTAGTGCGTGCCTTTAGGCGCGCCCAATCCGGCGGGTCTGATACCCTAAAGGTCACACGAGACTCGCACTGCATATTTGACCGTGTGCCCTTCATGGTATTTGAAAGCGGTCCTATTTTTTGAGAAACTCTATTATTTCATTTATATCCGGTAATTCGCGAATCGGATAGACTTTCACAAAAATCGCTTTTCTTTGCTCGTCAAGAATGACGTTTGCTCGTTCGGAAAAACCGAACTTGTCAATGAATAATCCAAGTTTTGCGGCCATGCCGCCGTGTGGCCAGAAATCCGCCAGCAGATCGACTTTTTCAATTCCCAGACTTTTCGCCCACGCTTTCTTGCAGGGCACGGAATCCACTGAAAATCCCAGCGGCACGGTATTGAGCGACTGAAAGGTTTCAAAGTTGGTTTCCAGCGATTGCATTTGTTTGGCGCAAACTTCCGTCCAGGCCAGCGGATGAAAAGAGAGCAGAATTTTTTTGCCTGAAAGCTGTACCGTATCAACTGCCGCTTCCGTATGACTCTTTAATGAAAAATCCCCAAATACATTACCGACTTGAATTCTGGCCATGTTATTTTCTCCTTTGTTTGAATGAACAAGTGTTTTGACATTTGTGTTCGGCATTCGCCGGATTCTGTCCCACTATGGCGGGACTCCACCTTCGGCCTTCAGTCTTCAGTCTTCGGTCTTCGGTCTTCAGCCTCGAGTATCGGATAATCCGTATAGCCTTTTGGTCCTGCCGTGTAGAAGGTGGTCTCGTCCCATTTATTCCATTTGGCCCCGGTGGCAATGCGCAAAACCAGATCGGGATTGGCCAGAAATGCTTTACCGAAAGCCACGGCGTCGGCACGGCCTTCTTCAATGACCTGTTTACCGCTTTCGGCCCGGAATCCGCAGTTGATAATCAACTTGCCCTTATAGCGCGGCCGGAAATGTTTGGCGACTTCCTTGACGGCGTAGGGAACATTGTCCACCGGCGCCATAGGTTCCGTGAAGTGGACATAAGCCAGATTGGAGTAATTGTTGAGACGCTCGACGATATGTTCGAATGTCGGGATTGTGTCTTGATCGATTGTAATGCCGAAAAAACCGTGCGCGGAGGGATTGAGCCTGACGCCGACGCGGTCAAAACCTATGGCCTGACCGACTTCTTGTAATGTTTCAAAAAAGAAACGTGTTTTGTTTTCGTGTGAGCCGCCGTATTCGTCCGTGCGGGTGTTGGCGCAGTTGGCGAAAAACTGATGGAAGAGATAGCCATTGGCCGAATGAATCTCCACGCCGTCAAATCCGGCAGCTAGGGCGTTTTGGGCCGCCCTGCGGAAATCATGGGTGGTGTTGTGAATTTCCGCAACGGTCAGAGCGCGCGGCTCTACGGTGTTCTTGAAGCCTTCCGCCGTAAAGGCCTTATCCTTGGGGTTGATCGCCGAAGGCGCCACAGGCGGCTTGCCGTCATGAAAATCGGGATGCGATATGCGACCAACATGCCAAAGTTGACAAAAGATGTGGCCGCCTTTCTGATGGACTGCGCCCGTAACCAGTTTCCAGCCTTCCACCTGCGCGGGGCTATATATACCCGGCGTGTTAATATATCCCACCGCTTCTTTGGAAACTTGGGACCCTTCCGAGATAATCAGGCCTGCGGAAGCGCGCTGGGCATAGTATTCGGCAATCAGCGGTGTGGCTTTGTTTTCGGGGTTGTCCGCGCGGCTGCGCGTCATGGGCGACATGAAAATCCGGTTGGGAAGTTCCATGTGGCCGACTTTGATCGGTTTTAAAAGCATGTTTTTCATGGTGTCCTCTTCAGTCTTATTCTATTGCCATCAGTGATTGCCAGCGTTCCCATTCGGTTGCGTGCGGCAGGCCGTGGTCTTTAATCAGCTTTAAAATGGGTTCCTCATTGAACCTCAAATAAGGATTGATCTTGCGTTCATCAGCCATTGTGGAATAGACAAAGTCCGGGTCGTAGGATTTCTGGAAACGCTCGATATCCTTATTATCCGGTTCCAGATGTCTGGCGAAGGCTAGTGAATCGCCGACATAGTCGTGTCCCGCGAAAACCCGGGTATCATCCGGCAGAGTCATCAGACGCTTGAGTGATTTAAAGAAACCCTTCGGGTCACCGGAAAAACAATTGCCGATGGTCGCGTTAAACAACGTGTCGCCGGTAATCAGATTGTTACCCGCGTGAAAACAAATAGAGTCTTTGGAATGGCCGGGCGTCCGGTAAACAACAACGGGCTCATGGTCAATCAGGATAGTTTCGTTATCGGCCAGTGTTGTGCAATCCAGAAATTGGGCTTTTGTTTCTCTGAGCAGATAGGCGTCACCCGGTGTGTGATCGAAATGCTTATGAGTATTCGTGACATAAGTCAGCGTCAGGGAATACTTGTTCAGAAAAGCCAGTATTTCCTGCCATGCGCCGCCGTCGATGGCCAGGGCGTCGGTCTTGCCGTAAAGAAGATAGGCCAGATTGTCACCGTATCGAAACTGTTCAATGTTAAGCATGCTGGTTCCTTTATTTCACAATTTTAAAAATTTCTTTGGCTTTCGGGTCGGTGGCGGTGCGTAGGAGTTCGAATAACACCATTTCCGTAGAGGTGATCTGCGCGCCGGCGCTTTTAATGGCCTGAATGCCCACCTCGCGGTTTTCCGGCGTGCGCGACGAAACGGCGTCAGCGACCAGATGAACCGTGTAACCGTTGGCTATTAAATCCAATGCGGTCTGATAAACGCAAACGTGGCATTCGATGCCGGTCAGGATCACATGCCGGCGGGTGAGGGATTCCAACTGATCATGAAATAAGGCGTTGGCCCAGCAGCTGAAAGATTCCTTGGCAATCGGCCGGACCCCTTCGAGCTCTCCTGACAGTTGGGGAATGGTCGGTCCCAGTTTTTCGGGGATTTGTTCCGTCACCATGATTGGCAGATTCAGCGCCTTGAATCCCTGAATCAGCTTGGCGCTGTTGGCAAAAAGGTTTTCTTTGTCAACCATGGCCCGGGCCAGATTGCCCTGAAAATCGATCATAATTAATACGGCGGCGGTGCGGCTGAGCATGGTTCCTCCATCGTTATCTATTTTCGTTTTGACGAAACAATCTAGTTAATTTGCTTAATTCTTGTCAATCATTATTATTGCTGGTAAAAGAATGAAAAAAATGGGGAAGAGAAATGACTTTACCTACTTGTGAAAATGTTCTGTTGCATGAATACCGTGACGGCGCTTTAACTGAAGTGTCGCTGCCGTTTTCCACGGAATATGCTGTGCTCCTCAAAATCAACGGCAGCGCTTACGTTACGATGGCCTGTTCCGGCAATTACCTGCAGGAACACATTACCGGTTATTTAATAACGGAAGGAATTATCAACAGGATTGATCAAATTGAAAAAATGGAAATTGACGAAGCCAATTTAACAGTCCATGCTGTTTTGGCCAAAGATAAGATCATTGATGAAAAACTCAAACGCATTAAAACCATTTCCGCCGCCGGCGGCAGAAGCAGAAAGAATCTGCCTTCCTGTGACCTGATCCGCAAAGATCTGCCTCAGGTTCGGGCGGAGGTCATCCTGAAATCCATGAGTGAATTCCTGACATATTCACAGGAACATGAGTCCACACACGGTGTCCACAGCGCCGCGCTGTATTCGCTCACGGGCAAGCGCCTGGTTTTCTTCGACGAGATCGGCAGGCACAACGCCATCGACAAAGTCATCGGTGATGCGGCGATCAATCACCTAACGATTGAAGACAAGATGATCTGCTCGACCGGACGCATCTCCAGCGAGATCGCTTTTAAATTCATCAACGCCCATGCGCCGATTCTGATCACGCGTGCGTCGCCAACCACGCTGAGCGTCAGGCTCCTGCGGCAGTATAACATTCTGAGCATTATCCGCGCAGTGAACGGCCGGTTTTATGTCGTGAACGGCAGAGAAAAAATTATTCTGTAAAGCTAAAACGGGTCATGGATTATGGGTGACGGGACGACGTTATCCGGTCAGCAGGTATAAATCTGGACTATAAATATTAGATTTCTGAACTCACTAATTGACGGCTTTTGAAAACCATGCAAGATTACAATCACGAATGGTTGAAATTCGATAGGAACCGATCTATTTGATGCATGAAAATTTAACAAAGGAGAGAACGCCATGGCCGATCCAATGAAAGTAGTCTTAAAGATTACGTCTGTAAAGGGAACTTGTGCAGCAGGGCATAAGGTAGGGGATGAATTTGATTTAAGTAAAGACTTTGTTCTGGGCTACTCAGGCAGCGGGAAGGCTCTTTGTCCTTCTGCATTTTATGCCGCTTTTCCGAACTGGCGGGTTCTCCGTTTTGGCGGGGAACTACCTTGGGAAAAAGATAAGGATACGGCCTCTATAGCCTGCCCTGACCCCCTGAACCCATTGATTATGGAATTAAGAAGGATAAGAGAATAGCGGAGCTTTAAGTCTAAAATCTCTATTTCTTCTCACTCAGTTCCAGCAGGATGCCGCCGGTGGATTTGGGATGCACGAAAGCGATTTTTGCGCCGCCCGCACCGTAGCGCGGTTTTTCATCAATCAGACGAACGCCTTTGGCTTTAAGTTCGATAAGCGCCGCCTCCAGATCATCCACGCGCAGCGCCAGATGCTGAAGGCCTTCCCCGTTCTTTTTAATATAGTTGGCTATGGGCCCATCCGGCGACGTTGATTCTAAAAGTTCGATTTCCGAATCTCCCACAGGAAAGAAAGATACTTTTACTTTCTGTTCGGCAACTTCCTCCACACCCGCCGATTTGATGCCTAGCATTTCATAAAGCTTGGAGCTTTCCGCCAGATTTTTTACCGCGATGCCGATGTGATCAACTTTCAAAATGTTCATTCTTCAATCTCCAATATTTTTATTTCGTCGTTTGCGTCTCGTGATTCGTGTAGGGAACGGTCTTGCCACCCGCAAGGGTGGTTTCAATGACCTAATCACCTGATGACCTGA
>CAIVDK010000139.1 GCA_903904655.1 uncultured delta proteobacterium
TATATTATATTTTATGTTATTACCACCAAAAATCCGGGGGATAACTTACGCCACCCTCCCCTTAATCCCCTCCCGTCCAGGGAGGGGAAATTTGAATATTGCAACTTGTAAGTTAGCGCCTATGGAACTCACGCCCCCCTGCGCCGGTAAAGCCTATGGTAATGGTCTATCGGCGTGAACAGGGTGGTGCCGGTGAGGCCGATATTTTCCGATTGCCCGATGAACAGCAACCCGTTCGGCAATAACGCCTTGTGGAACTTTTTGAACAGTTGATCCTGCAAATTGCTCTTCATGTAGATGAGCAGGTTGCGGCAACTGATGACATCCAGATTGTCCGGCGCCTTGGCGCTCGCTACATCCTGTTTCGTGAACTCGCAGACGGCGTGTATGGACTGGGATACATAATAATGCCGGCCCTTGTGCTCAAAATAGCCTTTCAGAATTTTGGGGTCGGTTTCCTTGAACGCGGTTTGGGGGTAGACCCCGTCCCGGGCAAGTGCCAATGCCTCGGGACTGAGGTCGCTGCCGAGGACGCTGATGTTAAAATTCGTGAAGTTTCCACCAAGTATTTCAGCAAGCATGATGGCGAAGGTGTAGCACTCTTCTCCCGAGGCGCAGCCCGGCACCCAGATGCGGATGGCGTCGCCCGATTTTTTTTGCCTGACCAGTTCTTTTAGATATTTTTCGACTACGGCAAACGCGCCGCTGTCACGAAAGAAGGATGATAAGGAGACCAGAAAAAGATGCTGGAGGATGTTCAATTCACGGGGATTCTGCTCGGTGTACCGCAGGTATTTTTGGCTGGACTCGATCTTCAACGTCGCCTGCCGCCGGTCTAATCTGCGCTGCAGGGTTTCTTCCTTATAACTGGTGAAGTCCACTCCCGTCGCGTCAAATACGCGCTTAAGCAGTGTGGTCAGATGGGGATTCAGTGGCACGGAGGGGGCTGATGCAGCAGATTGTACGACGGCCGCCCGAACGGACTGGGTGGGTGGAAACAGACCGGTCAACTGCCGGGCGATATCTGCAATCTTCATCTCCGCATCCGCCGCACCGGCTCGAATCACGGCTGATGGCATGCCGGAATATTGGGCCGATTGCGGTGTCTGCACGATGGTCCTTCCCCCGCCGGTTTTGATTGCCCGGCACCCGGCAACGCCGTCCGAGCCCGCACCGGAAAGAATGATGCCTATGGATCTTTTGCCATACTCCTTGCCAATAGATGCAAACAAAAAATTTACCGACGGCGTGGACAGATGTTCCGGTGAAGGCGGCAACAGATAAATGCGCCCATTCCTCACCTCACCGTCAGATCCCGATGGCATGAGATAGACCTTGTCCGGTTCAAGTAGGTCGCCGCCGGTTGCTTCGACAACATGAAGTGGTGACTGCCTGTTGAGCATGCGCGCCACAAGTTCGCTGTGCCCATCCTTGGCCATGTGCTGGGCAATGACATAAGCAACACGTCCACAGGGCAAAAGTTTGGAAAACAACTCCCCCATTGCTTCCAGCCCGCCGGCAGAGGCGCCGATGCCAACAATGTGGAGATGTTTCGTTAATAACGCACTTCCCCCTCCCCTGGCGGGAGGGGACGAAGGGGAGGGGGAAAAGACATAATTGAATCCCGTCATTTACCACCCCCACCCTAACCCTCCCCCATCGAGGGGGAGGGAATTCTTAACTTTTGACGAGAGCATCATTCTTGATCCATTTATCGGGGTTATTCAACAATTCTATATTTTTTCTCCTGGCCTGTTTGCTCCAGGAGGTTATTGATTTCCTCTTTGAGCTCGATCATTTTTTCTTCCCGATCAATGGTTAGACGGGTGAATGTCTCCAGTTCCTTCATGTGCTCCGTGAGATCTTTTTCCGCTTGCTTGCGCTCGGTGACATCTCGAAAGGTCACTACGGCGCCCATGACATTCCCGTCCTTTATGATCGGTGTGCTTGTGTACTCCACGGGGAAACTCCGACCATCCTTGCGCCAGAGCACTTCGTTTGTCGCCTGGCTTTGAGTCCCAAGGGTGCAGGTGGTGAATATGGGACAATTTTCTTTCGGGTAGGGGGAGGCGTCCTCATGGGAATGGTGGATGAGGCCATGCACCTCTTGGCCGATCATCTCCTTTTCGTCAAATCCCAGCAGATGAAGGGCGACGGGGTTGATGAAGGTTGCCTGCCCCGCGGCATCCACACCGAACATCCCCTCGCCGGCAGAATGAAGCAACAGGCGGAGCTCCTCGGTGCGCTCCTGCACGCGCTCTTCCAGAAATTTGTTTGCTCCTGAAATCTCTGCCTGTAATCGAACTTGCTCGGCCAGGTCAGCCCGGGTTCGGCGCGAAAACATGATGCCTGTCCACAGCAACAGGCAAAGCGCGCCGATGCGGGCAGCCAGCGCTACTGATTTTATTGTGTTAAAACGATTTTCTATCGCACCGATTTCCCCCAGAACAACCCCTGGTATGGTTTCAGTGTCAATTTCATAGGTTTTTTTCGCACTTGAATACTCGTCGCCAAAGAGGATATCCTTCGCCTCTTTCCAACTGCCCGCTCTCATCTTCTGGAGCGCAATTTCTTCAATATTACTTATTTTCTTGTGGCCCTCTCTCATGGCAGAGATTTCCTGAGTCATGCTCTGCTCTTTTGTGAGGTCAATAACCTTCTGTATCGCCGCCTCTACATCCTGATTTACCGTTTCATAGCGGGTTACGCGCAACTCATTCTGCTCCATGGCGGCCAGCACCAGCATGGCGGTCAATTCCTGATCAAGCCGAATCATCCTTTCCAGGGCGATGCTTATTTGCAGATGCCGGGAATTCATGGCTTCGTTCCGAAAATCCAGGTAGCCACCAAGGACAAACAGCAGGAACAATATTCCGACCGCCGTATATAATGCTTTGACGCTATTGAAGAATCGCATTGTCCTGCTTTCCTTTACTTGAGGACCTTGTCAGCCTTCTTCAGGATCTCGGGGGGAATGGTCACCCCCTGGTGCTTTGCCGCACCCGGATTGATGACCAGACTGAACTTCTCCATGGGCCCCCAGGGGATCTCGCCGGGTTTCAAACCCTTAAGCACCAGAACAGCCTTTTTCCCTGCCGAGTAGCCGACCAGAAAATAATCCAGCCCGTACGCGGCGATGGCCCCCATTGGAACACCTTCCAAAAAGCCGGCAAAAAGGGCAATTTTTTTCTCGTTGCATATTTTTACAATTGCATCGAATTCGGAAACGGTCGTATTGTCGGATGTGATCACGATGGCCTGAACCTTGCCGACCAGGGAGTTCATCGCCTTCGGAACCTCGGAGCGATTGGTAATCGTCACTTCAACAAGCTCCAGACCAAGCTTTTTTGTTGCTTCTTTCATTTCCTTGATATGCACGACCGAGTTTGCCTCGCCGGCATTATAGATGGTGCCCCACTGTTTTGCCTTGGGAATGAATTTTACGTACATCTCCATCTGGCGAAACACGGGCCAGCGATCACTGACGCCCGTCACATTGGTGCCCGTCTTCTTGCCCGGGGCGCTGTCCTTCGGGACAATTCCGGCATTGATAGGATCGGTTATAGACGAGAAAATAACGGGGATGTTCTTCGTAATCTTCACCACGGCCTGGGTCGTCGGGGTAGCAATGGCATGAATCAGGTCCACCTTATCATCCATGAACTTTTGGGCGATGGCGTTGGCTTTGTTCATATCACCCTGCGCATTCTGGCGGTCATAGATGACATTGACGCCTTCCTTGAATCCGCTGCTGCTCAAGGCATTTTCAAAGCCCTTCTGGTCGGCGTCCAGCGCCTGATGGGAAATGATCTGGGTAACCCCTATCCGTATCATTTTCTTGTCCTCAGCAAACGAAAATACAGAGACGAAAACAATTACTATGGATAGCAGAGCAATCAACTTTTTCACGGCCGATATCTCCTTTTCACTTTAAAAGAAATTGTACTGAATCATTGTGTTGATGCGATGCTGAACCCCTTCCTCGTCGCCGAAGGTAACGCGCCTGCCCCAACTGTATTCTATGCCGGCCTCCACGTTCTTGGTGATGCTCCATAAGAGATTGATGCTGGCCTGGTCGATTCGTTTGTTGGGCACAAACTCATCCGCCTTTCCCGCCCAGAAGCGTCCGTAAGCGTTGGCTATTTCATCCATACCAAAATAGGTCTGGCCGGCGATGAAATTGGAACGTAAAGCAGAACTCCAGGGAAAGGTATATCCTAAATGCCAACCCATTGCACGCCAGAGACGCAGATCCGAGCCTGTTTCTGTTGCGCCCTGCATGATGGAATTAAACATGTAGCGACCGATACCGTCCCCTCCCTGGATGCCGGCCACCAGGGTTCCCGGCCCCAGCCTGCTGCTGCCGCTCAAACCCAGGGCATAACCGCGTTGGCTGTGAAGATCATTGCGATATTCCATCGTCACTGCGCGGGCGGAAATATGCGCTTTTTCGCCGTGCAACGACCAGTTGACCACAAAATCGGGAACGCGGTCGAAATCGATACGACCCGCATTGGATCTGGTTTGATATGGAGGTAAACTGGACAGGCTTTCCGGATTCTCGACGGAAAACGCCAACGAGGAGCTGCCCAGCGGCAGCGTGTAGCGCAATTGGGTCTGGCGGATCAGTGTCACGTCGCCAAGGGGGTTGAAATCCACCGTCTCGGGGTAGGATCGGAGGTCGATGAAGTTCGACCACGTCTGCCCCACCAGGAGATTGCCCCAGCGGCCGTAGGCATGACGCAGGCGGAATTGGGTGCCATTGGAGCCCAATTCACTCATGTAATCATTGGGCGCATTGAAATCCCCCTCCAGCTTGACTTCTAAATCACCCCACGGGGAGGGGGTGTTGGTCACGATGCCGAGGCGGCTGGCGCGGGCGGTTGCGTAAAACTGTCCTTTGCGCTCCCGGTTTGCGCTATTCGTATCCAGCGGTTGGGCAAAGACAGCGGAAGACCAGTCATTGTTGTTAATATCGTTGTTGCGGCCGGCAAAATCGTAGGTGGCATCAACGCGCACATTGCCGTATATCTTGAGAGAGGTATTCGTGCCGGGTATCAGGAAGGAACCCGGGCTGGTCCCCGCGGTCACCGGCTTTGCGGCTGCCGCCACTTGTTCCGGCTGACGAGCAGGCGTTTGTCCGGGCTGTGTGACCGGCGCCTTCTCCGGTTGACAAGCCTCCGCTTTCTGGCGTTTTTCCAACTCCTCGATGCGTTGCTGCAACAGGCGCACTGCTGCCTTCAAATCATCCAGCTCACTGCCGTATGCAGGAAAACTAGCGGTTCCTAAAATCATGAAAGCAAGTACAATCACCCAGCGTCTCATCAGACTTCTCCTTTAAAAAAATGTGACAAGTATGCGTCAAAGTTCGATACCGCACTTTTTCGCCTGTTCCCTGAGGCGTTTCAGGGCTTTTTCTAAGGTGTGCACGGATATCAGAATGATTATCTGCCTTGCCCAAGCAGCATGGCCGGAATCGTCTTCAGGATCAGAACCATATCGAGCCGCAAAGACCAGTGGTCAATATAATCCATGTCCATATCCATCCACTGATTAAATGTGATATCGTTTCTTCCGGGCTGGATCTGCCAGATACAGGTAATGCCGGGCTTCATGGAGAGACGGCGACGTTGCCACAGCTCATACTTGTCCACTTCAGCAGGAGTAGGGGGTCTGGGCCCTACAATGCTCATCTCACCCCGGATCACATTAAGAAACTGGGGGAGCTCATCCAAGCCGAATTTTCTTAAGAATTTCCCAATATAAGGAATAATACGGGGATCCTTTTTTATTTTGAATGCCGGGCCATCGGCCTCATTCAATTCTATAAGAGTGTACTGCTGTTCTTCAGCGCCTATAACCATGGAGCGAAACTTGTAGAGTGGAAATTTTCTTCCGTCCTGACCACTGCGGATCTGTTTGTAAAAAACAGGACCGGGGGAAAACAATTTGATCAGACAGGGGACAATCACGAACAGCGGGAAGGTGATAATGAGCGCGAAAAGGGCCAAAACATAGTCCATAATAGATTTGATGGCCATGGCGTCCTGATTTTTCTGACCTCGGCTGATGACAAGCGCGGGTTCCGACAAAAATTGCTCTACCTTGACGAAGTGAAATGTATGGCTCGTCATGAATTTCCGAATATACCAGTAGGGAATAATTCGGACGGTGATTCCAAAAGTGTTGATGAAGGACAGATACCACTCAGAATTTTTTATTTCATTTAACGGCATCGTGATCAGAACTTCATCGATGACCCGGTTAAGCATAATATCTCTAAGATCATCCAGCGTCCCAATCACTTTGACATCGCAGGCTACGGTTTTTCCAACATCCTCCCGGCTTAATTCGATACAACCAACGACTTGAATGATGCTTTCCTTTTGATTTTTGATTATTTGGATGAGTTCCTGGGCGGCGTCCCGGCTTCCCAGGATGAGGATCTGACGGTGGAAATAGTGGTCTTTGCGTTTTGAAACGATAAGCCGATCGATCAGCCAGCGGGCGAGAATCAAAACGATCAGATCCATGAGATAAAATAGAAAGATCAGCAGGCGACTGACATCGGTGAATTTAAAAATATACATGCACACCACCAAAATAGCGGTGCTGAGGGTAACCCCTTTCAATAGGTTCATCACCAGCGGGAATGTCATTATGGCGCCGTAGCGGTACTCGACGTGTAAAAAATCCAGGGTTACATACCAGATGATGATGATGAGCAGCAGCAATAAATAATAGTTGGGAATCGTGGTCAGTCCTTCAAAAGGACCCACCAACCAGCTTCGTTTGACGGCATATACGACAACAAACACCATTGATGTCAGAAAAACATCCACCGCCAATTCAATTCTTCTTACCATCTCTCTGTCCTGGTTCATCATAGAATGATTATCAATAGTTCAGACTCTTTCTGTACAGTCTGTCATGCTCTCTGCAAGCCGTATCCCAGCTAAACTGTGTGGAAATCATCGATATGGCCTTTCGCTTGAACTCATCATACTGGTTTTCGGATATAGTTTCAATATAATTCATGTGCTTTGCGATAGCGGGAATATCCCCTACCGGAAAAGTCAAACCCGGAAGGGTTTCCACAAGTTCCCTATGCGGACCGATATCGCTTGTAACACTCATTATACCATAAGACAAGGCTTCCAGAAGAGTAATCGGAAGCCCCTCTAATTCGGATGCAGTGATAAAGGCGCGGGCATTGGAAAACAGCTCTTCCAGAACCGTTCCAAACTGATAGCCGGTAAAAATGACCGAGGGGGCATTCTCGGCCAACTTTATCAAATTGTTCATGTATTGTCCCGCAGCGGCATTGTCGCCCACAATCACCAGGCTGTAATCTCTCGGGTTCAATACATAGGCTTTAATAATATCTTCCATGCGCTTTTCAGGAACCAGGCGACCGACGCATAGAAAATAGCGCCGGGCTGACAGGCCCCATTTTTTGATCAGGTTTGGCTCTTTTGGCGGAATCGGCGTCATACCGTTGGGAACATAGAAAGTGATCATTCCATGCACGGAATCAAAATATTGTTGAAGTTCCTTGGAAACCACAATTCGGTATTGTGCAAACAGCATTGCGGCAAGCTCGCCAAGGTAGATCAGTTTCGACGCCCACCATGGCCATTTTTTACGCTGCCAGTCGAGTCCGTGACAAGTAAAAAAAACCTTCATCCTCGGTCTGAAAACGCGGGGCATCCAGCTGAAGAAACAGGGACCAATCCCATGAATGTGAACGATGTCCGGATTTGAAAATAGAACGTGAATCATCGAAAACAGCGTATGTAATAATGCGTCTGTGTACTTAAGGTTCAGAGTCGGCAGCCGCTTGATCTTCATCCCTTTATACGAATGGATGCCCTTCGGAACATAATAGCTGCGGGCATAGATGGTAATATCGTATCCCCTTTCGGCCAGGCGTGAGTAGAGGTTTTCACAATGATGTTCGACGCCGCCCCACGTTGCGGGTACGCCACGGACACCGATTACTGCGATTTTTATCATTTTTATCCCCAAATGGTCATGAGCTTTGCCACGGTCTGTTCAATGTTGAACTGTCTATATACGTCCCCATAGGCATTCTTGCCGTAATCAGCGGCGATCACGGGATGGTTTAATAAAAAAGCAATGGCTTCGGCGAGTTTTTCAGAATTGCCCGGGGGAACCAGGAGACAATTGTATTCGTGCTTTAAGATGTCGCGGTTTCCGGGGATATCGGTTGCAACAATCGGTTTTCCGGCAGCCATGGCTTCAAGAAGCGCCATCGAAGTTCCTTCAGAAGTGGATGGAAGGACAAATACCTCCGTTAAAGCAAGAATCTCACGAACATCGTTTCGGCTTCCGAGAAAGGAAACCACATCCCGAACCCCAAGACTCTGGCTTTGTTTTTCAAGAGATTCTCTGAGGTCGCCGTCGCCGGCCAGAAGCAATTTAAGGTTGCCAAACCGACTTGTCAGATACGGCATGGCCTCAACTAAATAGCGATGTCCCTTGGGTGGCATGAGGCGTCCGACCGACGTTATAAGTCGTTGCCCCGGTAAGGCGCCAACAGAGGGCAGCCATTCCGGGTTCGCCAGGGTGCCGCGAATCGCTTCAACGTCAATCCCATTGATGATGATTCGGATTTTTGACGAAGCCAGATGAAAGACGCTCTTCAGTTGTTCCGCCACATCATCGGATACCGCTACCACTGAATCCGTCAGATGATAAAGCATCCAGGTCACGCCTACTCGAAAATGATTGCGAAAATCGCCGGCTTTTCGCTCCGGCAGCAAAGCTGGATAATGTACGGTAGAAATCACCCGATCGGCTCGACTCAGCCACCCCGCCGGAATGCCCGTAAATTCCGCATCCGACAGGTGGCAATGCACCACATCCACTTTATGTTGCCTGCAAAGAGCAATGATGTCTCTGACGTTTTTATAAAAATAGAGAATAAAATCGTATGGCTTATAAATGCTGGGCCTGGGCCTGTTGAAACAATAGACCGTCACCCCTTTCGATTCGATTCGGGCCTTGATGGTTGTATCCGGTTGAATCACGCAGACAAGGGTTTGATATGCGGACTTTGGTGTTTTTTCGGCCAGCAGCACCAGCAATTCCTGAGCGCCGCCAACATTAAGCGCATCAATCACATGCAGGATTGTTCTTTTTCTGCCCAGCATTTTATCCACCGTTATCCCAATATTTTATAGATTTTCTGGGGCACGGGGAACTTACGATCATTCAAAATAACTCCGATCGAATCAATCCCGAATTTTTGAAGTTTATCGATAACCACTTTGCTGACTTCATAGCGGGAGACGCCATATCGACAAACCAAAAGCGCCATGTCAACAGCTTTAGCAAATTCAATCATGACGGGGCTGCTGACCAGGGGTTGGCCGTCTATGATCGTTACGTCGAAATTGGTTCTGCAAAATTTCAGCAGGTGTTCGATGGGTTCGCGCGAGAGCATGCTGCTGCCGATATTTTTTCCGACTGTTCCGGCTCCGGAAGGCAGCAAATAAAGTCCCGGGTACTCGGTTTGAACAACCATCGGTGCAAGGTCTTTTTTCTCAGCAACAAATGAATAAACCCCTGGAAGGTTTTTAATTTTGGGAATGGGCGCATGTCTCAGATTCGTATCGACATAGAGAACCTTCATGCTGTACTCTTTGGACAAAAACATCGCCAAATGGAAGGAAATCAGTGTGACTCCCTCTTTCCCGGATGATCCGCAAATCATGAGAGCCTGGATATTTTGTCTTGTTTCAAGCATGATGTTGGCCCAGCAATCCGAGAGGCTATAGTTCATTTTGGAAAGCAGTGCCGGATAGGGAATGGTCAGCTTACCCGGAATCCGCGGAATGAATCGGGCTTTTAGCGGTTTTGTCGGGGCCTGGGGTTCCGGTTCCGGTTCCGGTTCCCGAGCCGGAGCGCTCTGGTTGACGACAAACTGCGGCTTGCTGTTCTTGTCATGCGCATCCTCCAGAAAATCGGAAGCTGCAGGCTTCGGTGGATAGCCGTGCGATTCAGATTGCGGATCAACAGAAATCCTGCCGTTGTTCTTATGTTTGGAATATACATCTTCCCATATATTCATGACGGACCCCTTTATCTTTTCACAACCTGACTTTTAATTCCTTTTTCTTGAAGTCTCTGCTTCAGGGCCTCTGCCTCGGATTTTTTTTCATAAGCGCCCAGATACAATCGAAAGAGGTTCCTTCCCTTCTGGATTGCATATGGAAAATATCCAGATTGTTTTAACTTTTCGAACAGATTTATTCCGTCCATTTCGCTCGAAAATTCAGCCACCTGGCAGGCGTAATCGGTTTTTTGAACAGAGGCGTTGGCCAGTTTGTAAGTCGCTTTTATTTTTTTCGCCTCTTCTTCGGTTGAATAAAACCCGATATAAATACGCCACAACGCCCCCATATCGCCCAAATCCACTTTCACGAGATAGGGGGTCAGCCCCAGTTGTTTTATTTCAGATATTTCTTGAAAAGCCTTTTCCTGCTGCTGATAGCTTGAAGACCGGAGTGAAAAAGGATGAAATGGAAACGATTCACGCGTTCCTGCGGAAGCGGTTTCGCTACTGGAAGGTGGCTGGGTTTGCTGACCACCGGCCTGCTTCGAAGGCGTATCGGTTGGCGCAGAGGTCGCAGCCTCCATGTGGGTCGCGGTCGACGGCTTTTCATTGGACGGTTTATCGGTCATCTCTTCGCGCAGGGTTGGAATGACTACGGCGCCCTTTTCCGCGGGAATGACGACCGCGGCTTTTTCAGATTGTTCAGGGGTATTTTGCTGCGTTTCCGAGGTCGTCGGCGAAAAGAAATTGATGATCTTGTTACCATCCATGAAATTCTGGTATAGCCAGGAACCGGCCAGTATCAGTAGGAGAATAACAACAGCCCATATCACCGCTTTTCTGAGCTTGTTACCAGAAACCGAAATTTTAAGAGGAGCCATTTCCTGCTGGTACGCCCCTGCATCGGTTGCCGAAGAAACGGGAACCTGCTTAGCGGCATTGTCTGCTGGGAGATCTTCTGAAAAGGTGATGGCGGTTTGTGCTTTATCCTTCGAATCAGTAGCTGTTTCAGTTTTATCCACAACAGCATCCGTTCCGGCCTCTGCTTTGGTTCCTGCCAGGGTGCCCTCAACCAATATTTTGGCATCATCCACAACGTCCGGAGGGATTTGAATCATTCGCTTTGAGGCGCCAATCAGCAAACAGGTATCGCTGATGTTGTTGATCAGGCGCGGAACGCCTCCGCTGTATTCAAAGATCTTTTTAATCGTTTCGTCAGGAAAAGCAGCGCCGGTGGCGCCAGATTTCATCAGACGAAAATAGATATAATTCTTTGTATCATCCAGGCTGAATTTGGCCAGATGGCATCGTCTTTTAATTCGTTGATTGAGTGAGCTTAAGGCCGGCGTTCTCAGGTCCTGCAGAAATGACGGGTGGCCCACAAAAATCATGATCATCGGAAAAAATTCGTTATGATTAAAAGTAGACAGATACTTCAACTTGGTCAGGATGGTCGCGTCCAGCTCATGGGCGTCATCAATAATCAGATAAAACCGGGAATGATCGGCATCACCTCGGAAGCGATCATAAATCATATCCTGAAGAATCTCTTCATCTTCAGGGGTCGTAGAAATGCCCAGACTGGAGGCCATCCGCCTCAAGATTCCGCCATAGCCTTCATTGGACGTGGGAATATATAATACCCGGGGCACCCCTTTTTCCTTTAAAACCTTAATCAGCCTGAGGCACAGCAGGGTCTTGCCCATGCCGTATTCGCCTGTCAGCAAGAGAAAGGGCTCCTGGGTATCGATGCCGAAGAGCAGATAATACCAGGCTTCCTTATGCGTATCAGAGATAAAAAAAGTATCCGTGTTGGGGTGTGTGTTGAAAGGGTCTGTTTGTAAATGATAATAATCTTTATACATGGCTTTTTATCATCCTCATTCGTGACTGGGGCCTTCTTACTGGCGATGGAGAGAGTAGGCCCGATTCCACAGAACGTTTATACAGACCATCCGCAATTCCTGCAAATAAAAAAGGGACGGCATTGACAAAAATATTGTTTGAGGGCTCGACAAACAGGTTATTGTTCAGATAAACACACCAGATCGCAAAGATGGTGATGCGCAGGTTGTTCCCCATGATCCCTGTATCGGGTAATTTCCCGGCCAGTTGCATCAATCGACGCAAGGTCAGAAAAATAAGTGTCAGATAGGCCAGAATGCCTGGGATTCCCAGTTCCGTCGCGATTCCCAGTAAATGATTGTGTTGAAACGTGCCTCTCGATTCTTCAAGAATAAACGGGACAGGTCCCTTGTACGTTTGTGAAGAGGAGGCTGCGGGAATGAACTGGGCCAGCCCGACGCCCGTTAACGGGCGTTCTGAAAACAAAAAATAAGATTGCTTCAACAAGGCCATACGGATACTCACTTCTGTCCCCTGGGCAACGCCGCCCTCCCGTCTGTCTGTGGATAACAATCGGGGAGAATTTACAATTCCAACGATCAGGATGACCGCCAGCGGCAGTGAAATCAATTTCCATTTTGAGAACGATGTCTTGTACCATCCCAGAAAAATAAACAGCGTAATGAGCAGACCCAGATAGGCGGACCGGGTCAGGGTAAAAAATACAGCCGGAAAGAAAAGCAATAGCGCTGCTTGATAAAAGACCTTGGCAAAGCCAGTCTTTTTTTGCAGGAGATGAAGTCCACTGATAAACCCGATCAGAATCCCTACCCCATTGAAGGCCGCATTCAGAAATGGCCCTCTGGCGCGTTCCAGATGCAGCGGCGATATCAACGGGTCGTTGATATAAGCCGGAAAAACAAACTGCCTGAGATTGGCGTATTCGAAAAAGGCCGTAATGGAAAGATACACTCCAAGATAGAACAGGGCCTGCAAGATGAGCGTCACATCCTTTTCACTGGCGATATAATGTTTGGCAAATATAAATATGATAAAGGGAAAAAGATAACCGGTGATAAACACGAACCATGGTGATACAAACACCTCTGACACAGAAACAAAACCTATTCGTATCATCGAAAGAATACAGATAAGTATAAAAATACCCATGGTTATCTCGATGGTTTTGTTGGCTTGGAAACGAACTTGCCCGGTAAACAGACCTGCCACCAAGAAGAAGATGAGCATTGAAAAGAGCAGCCGCTCTATGGTGATATCAAAAAGGCCTGCCCCCCGAAAAACAAAAAAATTAACGCCAAATACCGCGCCGGCAATGATCCATGCTACCAGAAGGATTGCCGGCAAACTGAACCGGCCATCTTTTGCCTGAGCTTGTTTATACCCACTCCCGAACCACAGAATTATGGCTATCAGAGAGATGATGATGAGCGCAATTTGTATGTACACGGAGTCTGCCTTTGCATTACTAAGATTACAAGTTCGGTATGGACCCCAATACCGGCACGTTCAACTGCTTTTCAATGCCATAAATGGTCTTTGTGTGATGATCAAACTGATCAACGCTTAAAGCGGCGGCGATTCCCAGGAAGATTCCCGCCAAAAGGCCACCAAATGCCAGCAGGACGCGATTGGGTTTAAACGGTTTAACCGGAACTGAAGGCCTGTCAATCAAAGTCAGAAACTGTTTGTCTTGCGTTAGCGATTGCGCCATTCTGGCCTGTTCCATTTGGGCCTGGGTCCGGGTAAAAGCCTCTTTGGCAATGTTGAATTCTTGCAACAGAGCCTGATAGGTTACCTTTTCCCGAGCTACAATCTGAATCCGATCTCTAAGGCTCTCGATCGTTTTTTCGAGTTGACCGATTCTGGCCCTGATACTGTTAGCCGATATTTTTTGAGCACTGATGACTCTTTTCATTTCTGTTTTCAGGGAATCCACGCTCAGTTTCAACTCCTGTTCGATCTGCTTCATCGGCTCAAAATTTTCCCGGAACTGGGGCTTCATTTCGTTCAATTGAATCTGAAGTTGCGCCACCTTGTTTTTAAAAACGGTGATGGCACGTCCCGTCACTTCCATTTCCGGCAATACCGCCGGAACGCCACTCTGGTTGCTCTCCCGTTCGAGGGATACAATGGAGGCCTGAAGACCGGCCAATTCGGCCTGAAGTTCATGGTAATTTCGTAAAAACTGCGTTAGCAGCGCGTTGGGGCCGACTTCAGTATTTGATTTGTTATCGCCCAGGTTCAGGATTTCAAGCAGGGCCAATGCCTGTTTGGTTTCGAAGTCACGGACCTTGCTTTCCTTCTCCTGCATGTCTTTTTGTAGTTTCTCGGTCTGTTCCTGAAAAAATGAATGCGAGTAAGTCGTTTTGCCTTGAGAGATCTCCCGATATATTGCCAGATAGTTATCGGTGACCGATGTCGTAACCTTGGCCGCAAATGTCGGACTATTATCTGAAAATTCAACAATAAAAACACTGGAGCCTTCAAACGATTCTCCCCCTGGCGGGACCACATCCAAATTCTCCCGGAGCTCATTTATCTTTCTGGTGATTGCAGGCTGCTGCTTGATCCCGGGATATATCTCCTGAACAACCCTGGTCAGCACCCGGTTAGAGGTAATCAGCTCCTTCTGATCCTGAAGAAATCGGCGCACCCTGTTCCGGTAATCCATGGAACTTTCCTGCTGCAGCGGATCAAAACTTTGCGGAATAACCAGTGAAAACTTAGCCGTTGACCGATATACGGACGGGAGCGTTACGGCCAGGACTAATGAAACGAGAAAAACAATGAGAAAGATGGCGATGATTAATCGCGACCGATAAAAAAGGATGAAAATAAACTCTCGAAATACATTTTGCATAACAATATCAGCCTATTTAATAAGAGTGGTTCCACCTATCGAGTAAGAGGCGCCCAAACTGGTCGTAAAAGGCAGCACGGCATAAATGCCCTTGGTGAAGATTTTCTCAATTTCATCATTGATCTCATCAAGCCGGGTTTTGGGGACATAAATAATGTCCCCGGGTTTTAATTTGATATTGCTCAAGGCAACGCCTGATCTTAGAGCTCTTCTGATATCCACTCTAAAGGCAATGGGTCTTTCCAGTCCTTCATTGCGGAAAATGGCAATTTCTTCCAGTTCACCGCTTTTCTTAAAGCCCCCTGCAAGTGTCAGAGCATTCAAAACATTGGGGACAGAACCAATGTCGTAGGCCCCTGGTTTTTCCACTTCGCCAAGGACATAGAGTTTTGGGTTATGAATTTCCAGAAGGATAAGCGTGCAGTTAAGATTGCGAACCTGTTTGGCGTAGCTTTCATTGATCCTTTTTTCCACTTGAGCTACTGTAAACCCCTGCACCTGCATGCTGCCGATCACCGGGAAGGAGATGCGGCCATCCGGAGAAATCGGCGCGATTTTGCTCTGTCCTCTGGCGGCAGTGGTGATCGCTTTTTTCAACTCGTCGATTTTGACATTAAATGCTTCAAGCGCAACGGTAATGTTGGGGGCTACAAAATATTTTTTGTATTCGCGGTTCAGCTCCGTCGCAAGCTCCATGGGTGTTTTGGATTCTACAGCCACGTCGCCGATGAGCGGCATGGTAATTTTTCCATCGGATCGAACCAGGACGGAGGAGCTGTACTGCGGTTGAAAGGGGAAATTAATGCTGATCCTATCCTGGACTTCCAGGCGATAATCATCTTCGGTTTTTTCATATTTGAGGTGATAGACGATTTCCAGCACATCTCCCGGCCCCATCCGATATTCCGGCACATAAGGAACCGCGATATTGTTCATAATCTGGTAGTCCGGATGCAGCGCCGCCTTTTCCGGAGTAACCGTCAACTGCGTCTCCAGTCTCTTCAATTGGTCGACATCCTCAGCGGTTTTGACGTCGGTTTCGAACTGGGAAGGAACGTCTGGAGAATGCAAGCAGGATGTAAAAAATAGTAGTGATGTCAAGGTCAGGATCACAACATGACAACAAGTCTTCCGAAAGAAGTGCGGAAGAAACGACGCCATGGCCTCTATCCTCTCGCGGAAACCAAGAATGGGATCCAGTGGTCCTGATTCAGGAGCTTTATCGCGCATACGATCCATCACCATCCGTTTTTGGGAAAATATATTCAAAGTCATAGGGTTTTTCCTTCGGCTTCTTCGCCGCATTCAGCCCATTGAGTATTTTTCTCTTGGTTACCTCTGTTGGCTCTCGCAAAAGCCGTTCGGTCTGGCTGATCACCTTGGTGCTGATGTTGGAAAGGCGGGCCAGCTCCGTTATCGTAAGCCCCTCGGCAGTACGCCGATCCTTCAATCTATTCCCTTTCATATAGACACCTTTCATATAGACACCTTTCATATAGACACATTCCTGAAAGACACTGACTGTTCAGTCTATTCCGATGCATATCTAATACTCTCTTGACAATTCCGGAATATTCCAATCCATCTGTAAAATATACGAAAATAAAGATTTGTCAAGCATTTTTTGAGTGTGGTCATTTTGCTTGACAAATCATTGTCTTTATTTATATATTAGTCCTGAAAGACGCAAGTTTTTCATAAAACGTACTGACGGATTGACGGAGATAAAGGATTTTTGCTATGACCGAGTCAGTTCTGATTACCGGAGGTGCCGGCTATGTTGGCAGTCACACCTGCAAGGCCCTTGCCGCCATGGGTTACCTGCCCATTGCTCTCGATAATCTGATATACGGCCATCCATGGGCCGTCCAATGGGGGCCGTTAATTAAAGGAGATATTGCCGATGCTTTGGTGCTGGATCAGATTTTTTCCGACTATCAGCCCAAAGCGATTATCCATTTTGCTGCCTATGCGTATGTCGGCGAATCGGTTGAACACCCGGCAAAATATTATCAGAACAATGTTGCCGGTTCGATTTCACTTTTGGAGGCCATGCGACGACATGACTGTAAAAATATAATATTTTCAAGCAGTTGTTCAACTTATGGCCTGCCGTTGCAGATTCCTATCCCCGAAAACCACCCACAGACCCCGATCAACCCTTATGGCCGCACCAAACTCATGATGGAGCAGATCATCCAGGACTATGGGAGCGCTTACGGCATCCGGTACGCCATTCTGCGTTATTTTAACGCGGCAGGCGCCGACCCCGAAGGGCAAATCGGCGAAGACCATGATCCCGAAACCCATTTGATTCCTCTCCTTCTGCAAACGGTACAAGGTCGGCGTGATTACACGGAGGTCTATGGGACCGATTATGATACCCCGGACGGCACAGCGATTCGGGATTATATCCATGTAGCGGATTTAGCCGGTGCCCATCTCCTTGCGCTGCAATATCTGACCCAATCCGCTCAAAGCCTATGTGTTAATTTGGGGACAGGACATGGGAACTCTGTGATGGAAGTCATCCGGGCCGTCGAGCAGGTTACCGGAAAACAGGTGGCCTACCGAACTGTCGGCAGACGCCCCGGCGACCCCCCCGCGCTGGTAGCCAAAGCGGATCACGCCGCTTCGCTTTTGGGCTGGAATCCGGATTTCATCGACATCCGGGAAACCATTTCAACGGCATGGAACTGGCACCAATCCCAATCAAAAAAGCAGGGTGATAATCCAGGTAGATCGACCGAAGGTGAAAGGCTTTAAGGGGTCAAACATGCTCGATCATAAAAAACTTCCAGGCATTGAGGAAGTGGTTTTATCAAGAAGGTTGAAAGATCCTTCAGTCTTCAGCCTTCAGCCTAAACACCGGCGTCGTTACACAATAAGATTGTCACGCTTGTTTGTCATCGGAGTGCTGCTGATCCTCTGTTCAGGTTTATTGCCCACTTTCTCCGTGGCGCAAGATCTCCTGGAAGGAACACAATTTTCAAAGCAGTATCTGCTTCAGATTTCCGGTACGGTGATGAATGAAACGTTCTCAGAGGCTCAGGCCTTGTTGATCCTGATGCCACCGGTCCCGGGAAGCAACAACCCTTACCAGTTTACTATTCAAGGGTTCCCTAAGCGAAATTCCCGAAACAGTTTCTTCTGGAATTCCGAGAATTCAGAAATGACGGCAATTGCAAACGAGATCACCTGCGATATCAAACGAACATTCATCAAACCAGTACCGATGCACTTTGTTTTTTTAAGTCCGGAGCTGTTGAGATACACAGGCGCTTTGGCCGTGAAGGCGGGAGATGAAGGAAAGAAACTTGCTGAAAGCACAGCCCTTCCAACCCTGATCAATGCCAGAGCCGGCAAGTTGAAGCTTCGCATCCAGTCCAATTCGGTTTCAGGTACCGTTTGGATGAAAGGCTATGATCCGGTTGAAAAGGCATTTGTTCTATACAGTGCGAGGCTATACGGACAAAAATCGAATCACCTGCAGCCAAAGCAGGAAATAAAAAAGGGTACAACCGTGGCAGAATAATGGGGCGTCACCTGAACCTAATCATTTCAGCAGTCGTTCTTTCGATGCTGCTTGCAATCAGCGCAGGCGCGGAAAACCTCCGCCTGTCATGGCATCCGTCAGGGTATGGCGGGGGTGGGCGGTTTACAAACATTGCGATAGATCCATCGAATCCCAAAACCGTTTACGTCGGATCGGATGTTGCCGGAATTTACAGAAGCCGGGACGGCGGCAACCACTTTGAGCTGATCGGAAAAGGGCTGGAGGGTTTTGGCGTCGCGGATATCGCCATCAATCCGGCAGCCCCCCATCAGATTGTTGCCCTGACCGACGACGGTCTGTATTACAGCATCAATCAGGGCGACGGCTGGATTCGGATCTCCGGCGAAATCCGCTATCCTTCACGGTTTTTTGGAAGCAGGCTGCTGCTCTTTACCCGAAACTCGCTGTGGATTGGGACCGACACAAAAGGGGTTTTCAAGATTCCTCTGAACAACCTGAAAGTCCCTCCGCAGCCGGTTCAGGGGCTGGAGCGTTTCAAGGTCAATGGGCTTACGGTGTATGAGGGATACTTGTACGCCGGAACGTCCCGCGGCGTTTATCGGATGGAGGGACAAGCCTGGAAGCCGCAGCATCAAGGACTTTTGCAGGGTTCAGTCGAGATTACCGATATCGCTTCTTCACGCAATTCCCTCTACCTGGTTGAAAAACAGGGCGGCCTGTTCCGATGGAATGCAACAACCCTCGCCTGGGAAAGCCGCCCAGTTTCACTGGAACCAAAAGCCAAGAGCTATAGAGCCCTTCTCGTTCATCCGAACAATCCGGACCTGGTATTCATCGGCTCGCATCCTGAAAACTGGCCGCATCTGCTTTACAAAACCCGGGATGGCGGAACCACCTGGAAATCCGTCCTCTCGTTTCAGGTCGATCCGGAAGCGCCTCCCAATTGGACCAACACCTTTTCAGGCCTCGAAGAAATGGCTTTTGTCCCGGGAACGCCCCAATCCCTCTTTTTGGCGGACTGGTGGAATCTCTGGCAAACGGCTGACCATGGAGATCACTGGTATCAAAAGCATCATGGACTTCAGAACACGGTCATCAATGACCTGAAGATGCATCCCCGGAACCCCAAAACCCTGTATCTGTGCGCCGCAGACAATGGCCTGATGATCTCGGATGATTCGGGAAAAAAGTGGAGACGGGCGATGAATGGCGTCGCCGACGGCCATGCCCAGGAAATTGAAATATTCCCAAGCGATCCTTCCCGGCTGGTCTTACTGATGAATCCCTGGGGCAAAAAGGGAAGAATCCATCTGTATGAATCCCGGAACGCCGGAGCAACCTGGAAGGATATCGGGTTTCCTGTGCCACTGGAAACCCTTCCCAAGCGGGGATATGTCGATGGGCTCGCAACCAATGTGGAACTGGACCCTCTCTCTGATGACACGATTTATGTGGGAACCAATGGACATGGAGTATATAAAACCGTCAATGCCGGGAAAAACTGGGCTCCGATGAATCAGGGACTGACAACACCCTATATCAAGGGACCGGGAGCATTGCTGGTTCATCCCCGACTCCCCGGCGTACTATTTGCCAGCACGCAGGCGGGCGGTATTTACAAATCTACAAATGGCGCAAGCTCCTGGCAGCGCGTTACAACAGGAGGAGAACGATTTACGTTTGGCATGGCGATAGATCCTTCAACGCCCTCCCGAATTGTGGCAGGATGCGCCGGAAATACGATCCTGATCTCAAACAATGATGGGAAAAGCTGGCAGGAAATCCACCTTCCCGTGACCGCATCTCCTCAAATGGCCGTATACAGCGTAGCCTTCCACCTCCGGCGCCCGGGGCTGGTTTTGGCCGGAACGACTCGCTATGATGTCAGGGCGACCGAAGGGCTCTTTATCAGCACAGACAGCGCAAAAACGTTTCGGCAGGTTCCGATGGATCTTCCAAAGGTGAACATGACGGTCATCACCTCCACGGCGGACGAGCCGGCCGCAGCATATATCGGATTCAATGGGACCGGACTTTTTCGAATAGAGTTGGGAGAAAAACCTTAAATGCAGATCGTCTTTTGTAATAAATATTTTTTTTTAAACGGCGGTGTCGAAAAATATCTTTATGATGTTATGACTTACCTCTCGGCCAGGGGGCATACGACCATTCCTTTCAGCGTCCGTTATGCCGGAACCTGGCCTTCTCCCTATCAGGACTATTTTCTGGCGCCTCCCGGAGACCCTGAACAGGCGCTTTGGGCAAACATCCGGTTTTCCCCTGCCAATATTCTGAGATTTCTGGACAGAAGTACCTACTCCTTTGAAGCCAGAATAAAATTGAGCCGGCTACTGACAGCGTTTCCCGGAACGGACATCGCCTATATCCTGAACATCTATAACTACATGTCTCCAAGCATCATCCACACGCTCAGGCGTCATCACATCCCCGTGGTGATGCAGATCGGCGATTATAATCTGCTTTGTCCCAGCTATTCACTGCTGCGGGATGGCAGGCCTTGTACGCTCTGCGTTCGGGGACAATATTATCATGGACTCCAGCACCGGTGTGTGAAGAATAATCTGGCCGCTTCCGCGGTTCGGGTTGCAGCCATGTATATCCAGCGCTTGCTCGGATTGTATGAACTGGTGGATGCCTTTGTCGTACCTTGTGAGTTCATGAAAGACAAACTGCTCGAAGGCGGTGTTTCCAAACACAAGACGCATGTGTTGTATTATCCGATTGAAAGAAGACAGGGAAAGAGAAAAAGAAAAGGGGAGAGAGCAGGAGAGGGTAGGAGAGCAGGAGAGAGAAAGAGCGAAGCAGACGCGCGTGAAGATCGGTTTCATGTGCTGAAGTATCCCATTGAAAGAACCGTTGATCCGGATAAGGACTGGCATAAAAAAGACTATATTCTCTATTTTGGTAGATTATCTTATGAAAAAGGAATAGACACCTTGATCGGCGCATTTCAGAAGCTGAATCCGCCGATAGACCTTTATATCATCGGCCGAAGTTACGATGGAGAAGAGGAACGCCTGAAACGGCTTATTTTGCCTCATGTGCAAAACCGCATCCATTTTCTGGGATTTCAGTCTGGGCAAACCCTGATGCGCTGGATTGCGGAAGCTCTGTTCAGTGTGGTACCCAGCCGCTGGTATGACAATGCGCCGATCAGCACATATGAGAGCTTCATGAATGGAACACCGGTTCTGGCGTCCCGCATCGGCGGAATTCCCGAGCAGATCGAGGAAGGGGTGACCGGGCGATTGTTTGAACCGGACTCCTGTGAGGACCTGGCGCAGAAAATGGACGAGATGCTCGCGAACAGGGATCAACTGCTGCAAATGGGAATCGCAGGTCAGGCCTATGTCAAAAAAACGCTGCTTATCAATGATCAAATGGACAGCCTGATGAACTTGTTTGAAACCGTTATTGCTGATTACAAACGGAGATAGCGCTATGGTCAATCCCCAGAAAACCCGCGTTGCCGTTCTGGTATCCTTACTGACCATCGGCGGCGCCGAGCAGTTGCTGCTGGAGCTGCTGCGTCATATTGACCGGCAGCGCTTTGAACTGCACATTTTCTTTTTAAGAGAACCGGGACTTGTGGGGAAAGAGGTGCTGCAATTGGGGTTTCCGGTAACCACTGAAATCATTCGATCCAAATTTGACCTGTCCGGAATTTTCAGGCTGGCAAGGCTTCTGAAAGAGAATAAAACGGATGTTATTTTTCTGATCAATCACCTCAACACCCTCTTCTTTGGCGTTCTGGCGGCCAAGCTGGCAGGTGTCCGGTCCTGCATCAACTGGGAGAACGAAACGTATAAGAAATACCCCTTTCACAAGCTGACCATGCTGGGGCGACGCATCCTGCACCTGGGCATTGATTATGTTGTGGCTGCGGCAAAGGGGCATGGCGACTATATTGCCGCCGAAGAGAAAATACCTTACGCCAAGATCCGGGTTATTTATAACGGTGTGGATCCGGAGCGGTTTCAATCATCGCTAAGTCCGGGGGAGGCCCGTAAACGCCTGGGAATACCGCCGGAAAGCCCCGTGGTCAGTATCGTAGCGGCGCTCAGGCCGGACAAGGCCCATCATGTGTTCCTGCAGGCCGCCCGATTGGTTGTGGATGCCATCCCCGAATCCCATTTTCTGGTGATTGGCGACGGTCCCCAAATGCCCTTTCTGAAAACCCTTGCCCTGGAGTTGCATATCGAAAAGCAGGTCCATTTTATGGGATTCCAGCGCCAGCTCGGGGATATTTTTGCAGCGATCGACATTAACTGCCTGTCGTCCTATCCCCAGCAGGAAACGCTTTCTGTCGCTGCGATCGAAGCCATGTCCGCCGGCATTCCCATGATCTGCACGGATGTCGGCTTTATGAATGAAATCGTGATTCCCGATGAAACCGGCTTTCTGGTTCCTGTGGACGACCCGGTCGGCCTGGCAGAAAAATTAATCCATGTGCTGAAAAACCCCGAACAGCAAAAATATATGGGCAATCAGGCCCGGAAACTGGTGAACGAAACCCTCAGCGTTCACCAGATGGCGAGAGCCTTTGAGCAGTTGATGACATGATGAAAAATTCTCTTCGAGCGTTGCTGCTGGTGGACTGGATACCAGAGAAGGATGCGTTACTTCTCGATTCCTTGCGAAAAACCGGTCTCGACTGCGACATTATGGGGATCGACTTTCACCAATCCAGATGGACGCCCATCAATAAAATTTTCTCCCATTGGCCCAAGTGCCTCTGGGTTAGTATAAAAGCATATCGAAAGCGTCACGACTATGATTATATGCTTGCCTGGTCGCAAATCATCGGGACTTTCCTGGGAATGATCAAATTCATAACGCGTTCAAATATTCCAAAAGTATTTATATTGGAAGCCGTCGTTGTTGAACGTGACAATCCGATACTGGAAAAATTTCGCAGGTGGTTTATTGCGACATCCTGGATAAGGGTCAATCATATCGGTTTGATGTCCAATGCCTATAAGTGTTTAATTCAGGAGCGATTCAAGCTTCAAGAATGTCAATGCGTGCATCTGAAATCGCCGCTGATCATTGAAAAAAATAATGATTTTATCGGGTTTAAGGCTGGAAGTTATCTGTATTCCGCAGGCAGAAGCTATCGAGATTACCGGACCCTCATGGAGGCAGCCAAGAAAAGCAAATATCACTTCGTTGTGGCCACATCGGATGATGCCCTTCAGGGATTGATCATACCGGATAATGTGACGGTATATCGAAACACGTTTGGTCAGGAAGCGGACAAGTTGCTAAAAGAGGCTGCAGCGGTGATCATTCCGTTGGACAGAACAACGTCCCCGGCAGGCGATCTGACATTAACGGAAGCCATGTATTACGGAAAGCCAGCCATCATCACGGAAACTCTCATCACCCAGGAATATATTGTGCATGGGAAAAACGGCTTTCTGGTTCCCTGGAAAAATCCCGATGCTATTGTCGATGCCGTGAATGTCATTTTCTCTGATCCGGAAAAAGCCGATTTCATCGGACGCATGGCCAGACAGACGGTGGTGGAAAATCATACCCTTGATATTTTTTCACGTCATATAGCGGATGTCATTAAAAATGATATTTATGGAGAAGAATCTATATGATATCCAAATTGAAACTGGTGATATTGGTCAACTGGAAGGAAGACGGAAACTGGTCTTTTCTCCATCTGCTTAAAAACAAGATTCAAAATGTTGATATTCTTCAGCCGGTTTCTTTCACACATCCGGTTGGCAGCCAATTGACCCGTCTCTCAAACTATTTATCAGAATTCTACGGGCCGCTCCTGGCATTGATCCGAAGAAAACGTTTTGATGTTGTTCTCTCCTGGCAAATGCGCATTGGCATCTGCTACGGCATCCTGAAACGAATCGTTCATTTCCAAAAGCCGCCTGTTCATATCATTCAGGATTTTCATATTGATTTAACACAGACGCGATGGCTGTATCGGATTCAAATCGAGCTGATGAAAATGGCAATCCCTGGAATTGACTATTTTTTATGCACATCTACGGAAGAAGAGAAGATTTACAGTCAAATGTTTGGCATTCCCCGAAGTCAGATTGTATTTTTACCCTTAATGGCGCCGCGGTCCCATTTCGAGGAACCGGACCACCCCAAAAAGGATTATATTTTTTCTTATGGGAAAAGCGACAGAGACTTTGACACGTTGGTTCGGGCGGTTACCCCGTTGAGTATTAAAACTTATATTCTATCTCAAAAATATAAACCGACGGTTCCGGTGCCGGAAAATGTCTGCATCCTCCGGGGGTATGTTTCCGGCAAGGATATGATCCAATGGATTGCATCCAGCCGGATGGTGGTTCTTTTACTGAAAGACTATCGCGTTTCAGCCGGTCAGCTCAGTATGCTGGAGGTGATGGCCCTGGCAAGGCCGCTGATCATCACGGAGAATATGGCCACGAAAGAATATGCGGTTCACAAGCAGACCACACTGTTTTTTGAAGCAGGTCATGATAAGGAGTTAGCTGGCCATATTCAGTATTTGTGGAATAACCGGGAAGCCGCAGAACATATCGGGCAGCAGGCCCGGCAGGCCGCCTTGAAATTTGATGATCGCCGCATGGAGGTCTTCAACAAGCTGCTGGAAAGTTGTGCAATGGATATTCAGAAAGGAGAACGCCAATGAAAACCCGTCAAACACTGATCGCCGTATTGTTAGGGATGATTATTCTGGTATTGCCCATGAAGGGACACACTATTACAACCATGAGCATTCAATTTGAGGAAACCCTGCGCCTGATCAGTTTGGACATGCCGCGCAAAGAGGTTATTGAAACACTGGGAACTCCGGACATCATCAAGAGCGACGGGCTGTGTCTGCAATATGAATCGATGGGGTTGAGCATTTTTCTCAATGGGAAGGACCAGGTTGAACAGATCTATCTGTCCAGAAGCTTTAAAGGATCTGTAGGCAATAAACAGCCATCCAAGGCCATACAACTTGCTGATATTGAAAAAGAGTTCGGTGCATCCGTGGATGTTGCGACACTCAATTACCAGCCCTCCCCGATCATTCAAAGCAAGGCGACGGCTGAAACCGAGAATAAAACAGACCCCACCGGCAAGGAAAAAGAGGAATTCCCGCTTCAATACGAAGGCAATAAAAAACTTTATGTGTTTTACACCGGCGGAAAGCCTATGAAATACAAATACGTTTTGGATAATGAAGGGATCGCCTTCTGGCTGGATCAGGACAAGCAACTTTATGCAACTGTCCTTTACACATCTCGAACAAAAAATGCCGGTATCCAGTTACCGATCATAGAAAAAGAACCGGCTGCAATAAAAAAGGCCGCGGAAAAACTCCGTCTGCCGATTGTTCATTTTGATTTTGACAAGTACAATATTAAGAAGCTCTACGTTCCGGATCTGGAGCAACATGTGGCCTATTTAAGTACAAATCCCTCATCGCCCGTCACCGTTGAAGGGCATACCGATTATATAGGCTCGGACCAATACAACCAGAAGCTGTCGGAAAGAAGGGCAAATGCCGTTCGTAAATATCTCATCGAAAAGGGAATCGCCTCTTCGCGGATCCGGGTGGTGGGATATGGTGAGCAACGGCCCATTGCAGACAACAAGACCAAGGAAGGCCGCGCCATAAACCGACGAGCGGAATTTGAAGTAACGGTTGAAAAATGATGATGACTGCGTCGGGTAGAGAATTTTGACCTGCTGATTCTGGCAGGAGGAGATAACGAACATTGAATGTAACGATGATCACTTCGATGGACGATTTTTTGTCGTTGCGCCAGGATTGGGAGAAAATTCGATCCGATAACCGGGAAGAAAATTTCTATTATAGCTTTGACTGGTATGAAGCCATCTGTCGTTTTGGCGCCGAACCCTATTGCTCCTTGTTCGTTCTCTTAATCAGAGACGATGACCGCATTGTTGCCATTCTTCCCTGCTGGATCATCAAAAAGCGGCCTCGGTTTATTACTCACAGAAGCGTTGAATTCATTGGAAATATCTATTCTCCCTACCGTGGAGGCATGGTCCTGAAAGGAAAAGAGGCGGATGTCGCCGATGCGATAGTCGATTTTATGCTGTCCAAACGAAAACTCTGGGACATTGCCTATCTTGAATTCATGCCGTCGAAGGATCCTTTTCTTTTGGCACTGGAGCGGTCATTTGAGAAAAAGCCCATGATTACGCGAAAAGTAGAACAGTACGCCAACCTCATCGTCGATGTCGATCCCGGGCAAAACGCTGAAGATTACTGGAACAGCAGAACGAAGAGCTTCAGGCAACATATCCGAAGGTGTCTTAATCGATTGAGGCGCGATGGGAAAGCAAAGATTCTTCTGACCTGTAATCCTGAACAGTCGGTACGTGTCGCGATGGATCATTATGAAGACATTTATCGATGCAGCTGGAAAGAGGCTGAAGGTGATCCGATTTTTCACCGTAATCTTGCGGAATATTTGCTGTCCAAAGGCAAATTGCGCCTGTTTACTCTCTATTTTAAACAAGGCGGATCGGAAAAATCGAGCGATGGATTCCTGCCCATCAGTATAGGCACCGCCACCCAATGCATTTCTGAAGGGTACGTACCGATTGCCACAGCCTATTTTGTGGCCGACGGCGCTTATGCCGGTATGTTGAAAACCGCGTATCGACAGGATTATGACAAGTATTCATCCGGAACGCTTTTGACTTGGCATGTAATCCAATGGCTGCTGGATCGGGATAAGACCAAGGTCATCGATTTTCAGCGGGAAGGAGATGCCTATAAATACAAGTGGGGCCGGTTCCGGGATATGCACATGCTCCTGAAGGTGGCCAGCCCTTCGAGTCCGCTGGCGATGATCGAGACACTGGGCGAGAAATACCTGATCCCTGCGATGAGAAGAATCGGCTGGATGAAAACCCCGGATTTTTCCGTGATCCCCAAACCGAATTCATCGGAGATGTAAGGGACGCATCCCATAGGTGTGAGGAGATAACGAACATTGAATGTAACGATGATCACTTCGATGGACGATTTTTTGTCGTTGCGCCAGGATTGGGAGAAAATTCGATCCGATAACCGGGAAGAAAATTTCTATTATAGCTTTGACTGGTATGAATCCGTCTGTCGCTTTTGTGCCGAACCCTACTGTGCCTTGTTCGTTCTCTTAATCAGAGACGATGACCGCATTGTTGCCATTCTTCCCTGCTGGATCATTAAAAAAAAACCGCGGTTTATTACTCACAACAGCCTTGAATTCATTGGAAATATCTATTCCCCCTGCCGGGGAGGCCTTGTCCTGAAAGGAAAAGAAGCGGATGTCGCCGATGCGGCGGTCGATTTTATGCTGTCCAAACGAAAACTCTGGGACATTGCCTATCTTGAGGGCATACCCTCAAGGGATCCCCTGCTTTTGGCCTTGGAGCAGTCATTTGAAAAAAAGCCCGTGCTTACAAGAAAAGTCGAACAGTATGCCAACATCATCGTCGATGTCGATCCCGGACAATGTGCCGATGATTACTGGAAAAGCCGCAAAGGAAAGTTCAGACATGAGATTCGAAGATATTTGAACCGTCTGAAACGTGATGGAAAAGCCAGAATCCTGCTGACTTGCAATCCTGAGCAGCCCATATGTACCGCGATGGATCATTATGAAGACATTTATCGATGCAGTTGGAAGGAGGCTGAATGTGATCCGCTTTTTCACCGTAATCTTGCAGAATATTTGCTGTCCAAAGGCAAACTACGTCTGTTCACCCTCTATTTTAAACAAGGCGAATCAGAAAAATCGGGCGATGGATTCCTGCCCGTCTCTGAAGGCGATGCCGCCCAATGCATTTCGGAAGGGTACATACCGATTGCCACGGCTTATTGTGTGGTCGACGGTGCTTATGCCGGTATGTTGAAAACCGCGTATCGACAGGATTATGACAAGTATTCATCCGGAACACTTTTGAACTGGCATGTTATCCAATGGCTGCTGGATCGGGATAAGACCAAGGTCATCGATTTTCAGAAAGAAGGGGATGCCTATAAATACAAGTGGGGAAGGTTCCAGGACATGCATTTGCTCCTGAAGGTGGCCAGCCCTTCGAGTCTCCTGGCGATGATCGAGACCTTGTGCGAAAAATACCTGATCCCTGCAATGAGAAGAATCGGATGGATGAAAACCCCGGATTTTTCCGTGATTCCCAAATCGGATTCATCGGAGGTGTAGGAAATGAATCACAATAAACGCCGATATTCTTGGACGGAACGAATGATCATCTCCGTCGGCTTGATCGCCGTCGGATTTTTCTATGCGGGGTTTTATTACCCGGATCCCTATGCCTCAAGGGCCATGGGGCGGATCTCTTTTGCGGTCATTTTCTGGGGGACGCGCATTTTAATCCCCGTTGCGGTCATCGGCTTATTACTTCTGTATCATGGGGTGAAAACCGGACGGATTTCCCCCGCCAACATTTTATTGATGGGCATTTCAACCATTGTGTGTATAGGGCTTGCCTATCCGGTAGCTTCATTTTTTTATTACCGCTCGTCCAGCATGGGGAGCAAGATTTCCGAATATCACCCCTATCTGCAGCTCTCGCCGCGGGATGTGAATTTTCGCACCAACCCCGGGGAAAAGGTGATCACGATCCTGTGCCTGGGGGGCTCTACGACAGAATTCAAAGACAGCAAGGGGAAAGGTTGGCCGGATCAGCTTGAGGAAAAATTAAAGGAGCGGTATCCGACCGGAAATTTCCGTGTTTTAAATGCGGGCCGTCAGTGGTACACGACCCTTCACATGTTGATCCATTATGAGACGAACCTCAGGCAGCATCGACCCGATATCCTCATCGTCATGGAAGCAATCAATGATTTGTTGCACAATGCCGATTTCAGTTATCTCAGTTTCAAACCTTTCCGCGGGGACTACGGCCATTTCTATGGCCCGATGCAAGGGATCATGGCCCGGAAAACATTTGAGGAATCCCTTTATGCCAAGTTTCGCAGCTTTTGGTATCATCATCCACGAGAACAAATCAATCAACAGCAATTTCAAGGCATTGTTCCTTATGAGCGAAATCTGCATACCCTGCTTGATCTGGCCCAACTGGATAAGACGGATATCGTGCTGATGACTCAGCCCAATCTTTTCAAAAAGCAGATGAGCGCTCCTGAAATCGCAGCGCTCGATATGGTCCATTTTGAAGCGATAGGCGCGCGCTATCAGTGGAGCTTGGAGAGTGCCCGTCTGGGCATGGAAGCATACAATGAGGTGATGCGAAACATTTCAGGTAAGCGTCGTACCCATCTGATCGATCTGGAAAGCAAAGTCCCAAAAACACTGGAATATTTTTTTGATGATGTTCATTATCGGGATATCGGTTTTGACCTCGTTGCCACTGCGGTTTTTAAAGAACTGACGCAAAGCGGCATTCTCGATAAAAAAATAAAATCAGCGGGAAATAAACACGACTGAGGCCGAAATGAATTCAACGGCCGTTACATGATGCGGATAATATTTCTATCGAAAGACGACAGCCTATGAGTGAATCCCCAAGTCTCGCCGGACAGATTGGCAGGGCCAGCGCCATCATCATGATCTGGGCGATGGTGGATAAAATCCTGGCCATCGGCAAGGAAATGATGACGGCCCAGCGTTTCGGCGTTTCGACGTCCCTGGATGTCTTCAATCTCGCCTATTCATTTCCGGGCACCGTTGTCCTGCTGTTTTCGGGTGCATTGGTTTCAGCGTTTGTTCCCCTGTATCTGGAATGGCGCAAACGTTCCCCCCTGGAAGCGGATTCCCATACTACCTGGCTGATTTATGTAACGATCCTGCTTTTTGCGGCACTCACCCTGATTTTCTTCGTCTTTGCTCCGGAAATTATTCAGTTGATCGGTTATGGATTTCAGCCGGAGCAGAAGGCCTTGGCCGTTATCCTGGAGCGGTTGCTGATCCTGCTGATTTTCATTGATGGGGCGGGAATTCTGTTCCGAGGCATATTGCACGCGAGAAAGCTATTTTTTCATCTGTATGTCGCCCCGATATTCGTGAACATAACCCTTATTGTTTTTCTGTTTTTTGATATGGGGCTGGATATTTATGCTCTGGTATGGGGGTTCCTGATCGGAACAACGATGAAAACCGTGTATATGGGTATAGCGCTTCGTCGGGAGAAATTTCAATACGGTACCCCGTTGCCGTTTGACCGTCAAAAAATGAAAGCCCTCTGGCTGCTGGCCATCCCAATGCTGGGAAGCCAATTGATTGCAAACGCCAATCTGATGGTAGATCAGGTGATGGCCACCCAGCTTCCGGCCGGATCTGTTTCAACCCTGCGGTATGCTTTTCGGATCAACGACCTGCCCATCCAGGTGGTCATCGCCGCCATTTCAAGGGCGATTTTCCCGTTTATCAGCGAAGAGGTGGCTGCCGGCCGGAACGATAACCTCCAGAATATATTCAAATATTCCCTGATTTTTCTGGGCTTTTTAACTATCCCCATCACCTGCCTGATGGTGTTGTTTTCTGAGGACCTGGTCATTCTCTTGCTGAAACGAGGCGCATTTGATCTGGACGCAGCACGACAAACCTCGCAAGTACTGGTTTGCTATAGTCTGGGTCTATTTTTTTTAGCCTACACATTTATCAACGGTACATTCTTTGCCGCCCTGAAAAAAACTAAGATGCTTCTGTATATGGGGATCGTTTCCATCTTTCTGAATGTGCTGTTTAACTTCCTGTTTATGCATTTCTTTGGCGTCAAGGGCATTGCCCTGTCCACCAGTGTTACCATGGGAATCATTTCGATCTGGTTTATTTTCCTGCTGAAAAAACATCTGGGCATTACAAACTTATCCCAGACATTTTCCAGCTTTTACCGGTTGATTCTTGCGGCCGCAGGCATGTTAGGAACCGGATGGATCATCGTAAAGTTCTTTGAATTTACCGCCATATCGCGATTGATTTCCGTTCCGATTGCCGCTTTAGCCGCGTCCCTGTGTTATCTGGGCATCATCTGGGTGTTCCGGACAAAAGATCTGGATACCTGCATCACCGTATTAACCAGCAAATTTGCCATATGGAAAAAGGGATGATTCTAAGATGGCCGTTTATAAACTATTTTCTGAGACAGATAGATGGAAGAACATTCGATCATCCGATAAAACCCATACGACGCGATAAGCGTGACGATAACGGCCAACAGAATCACCAAATAGTCATGATCACGGAAGAATGGAGTTACGGAAAGTAAACGGACCACGCGCACTCCGACAGGTATATGAATGAGATAAATGGAGTAGGAAATCTTTCCTAAAAAAATCAAAATATCGTTTTTGACAAACCAGAACAGAATCAAGAGCGAAGCCAGTGCACTGGCCATGGCGCTGGCCAATCCCATCTTATGATATATCGCAAGAAAATCAAGGCACAGCAATAAAAAAAGTAATGTGTTGTTAAGCTTTCCCTGGATTTTAAGATAGCATAAAAACCCACATGTAAACAGGGGGGCGTAATAGAACAAAAGACGTGAATAGGGCGTTAACAACCCTGTAAGTAAAAATAGCAGGCAAAAAACCAATGATATTTTATGATTAGGCAGGGATAACAACGGGAAACAAATCGCAATAAATAGATAATATTGAAATTCAATGGCCAGCGTCCAAAAAATCGGGATCACCCAGGGAAGTCCCAGAAAGTCATTCAAATAGCCGATATGCGCCAGTAGTGCGGCCGGTTGGACTGAAAACGGCGTCCCTTTATAGATGGATGCCAACCAGAACAACAGAAGGGATAGACCTGCGGCGGCAAAATAAGGGGGATCGATCCGAATCACGCGTTTCGCCAGAAACTTGGGGAAATTGCCAACCCGATATCCGGATTTTGAAAGTGCAACCGGAATAATAAATCCGGAAATAATGAAAAACACGTTGACGCCCAGATAGCCGAAGTTGCAGACAGATTTGAGAAACGACTCGTCAGCGGGAAAACCGGCTTGGGCTAATGCTAAATGAAACAAGCACACGCTTAGAGCAGCCAAGCCGCGGAGGGCATCAACATGGTGAAGACGATTGGAAACGCTGGTCGAAGATAAAATCATGGCCGCACGATAAATTAACCTCATTGCAAAATCAACATCAAAATGTTCGTTTTTTATCGCCTTCTCTGTTGCAAGATCAACTTTTGATGATATACTGATGCATATTCGTTACATCAGACACCATACAATACTACGAGGCATGCATGATAGGGATACGAAAAACAATATGGCAGCTCCTGAGTATTCTGAAGAGCATTGTTCTTTCGCGTCATGTCGATGTTTCCGAAAAACGAATTCCGATGTCCATAAAACGATACTGCCGCCGAACTATCTGGGCGGCGGTAATCCATTCAGTCCCCTTAAAGTCATTAAAACGTGGAAACGGGATGTTGACTAGAAATCAATAATCAATGCGTTATAGGAGATGCGTTGGGAAATCTAATGAACGTTAAAATCACGACCCAACCGGATGATTTTTCCGCTCTGGAAAATGAGTGGAAGGCGTTGTCGCAAAACAGTAACTCCGACAATGTGTTTTTAACATGGGAATGGATATCTACATGGTGGGAGTGTTTTTCAACCGGTCGTCAACTATGCATTTTAACAGCTCGCAGAATTAATGATGGAAAATTGCTTGGACTGGCGCCACTCAATATTCAAAGACGTGTTTATAAAAACATCATTCCTTATCGCGAGTTATCATTTATGGAAAACCAGGAGGCAGCGCCTGACCATCTTGACATCATCAGCGGGGCAGACTCTGAAGAAGAGGTTGCAAAAGCTTTTGTGAACTACATTTTCGAGAACAGGTCCATGTGGGATGTGATAAAATTGGATAATGCAGCATCGGGATCTTTGTTCTTACGCCTCATGCTTGAGAAAAAAGCTGCTTCTGCCATGATCTCTTATCAGCCGTGCCCTTATATTCAACTGACTGAGACTTGGGAGAATTATCTCTCCGGATTGAGCAAGAACGCACGCCACAATATACTACGTTATGGTAACCGATTGAGCAAGGAATACCCGGATCAGGTAAAATACTGGAGAGTAGAAAAGAAAGATGATTTATTGAGGATGACCGACATATTCTTTTCCCTACATCTAGACAGGAAATCGGAACAACAGCAAGACAGTACGTTTAATGATCAGCGGTTATTGAAATTTATTCAGAAGATCGTTCATAAATTTCATGAAAACGGGTGGCTGCATTTTTATATATTAACCGTTAAGCAGGAGCCCATTGCCGCCATCCTTTGTTTTTGCTATAAAGCGATATTTTCTTGTTATCAACAAGGACACCATCCTTCATGGGCGGTCTTTGGCCCAGGACGTCAAATTATCGCATACACCATCAAACAGGCAATACTGAATGGAGCGCTTGAATGTGATTTTTTAAGAGGGGATGAGTCATATAAATATGTATGGACAAAAAAAACACATAACGATATCTATTTTTCCATGCCCATAAGCAGTTGGGGCCAGTTTTTATTCAAAATGCGAAACATCAATCAAAGCATCAAAAATAAATATCAAAAAAATGCACTCAAGGCTTAGTAATGATGGGAAAATCGAAGACGCCGACCGGGAAGTTCGAAATAGGGTAGAGACTATGTTCGGAATGATTTTTTGCCGATACTGTTGAGCGAGGCCAAGCGATTATGAAACACGATCGAAATCATTTTGGAGCGGAAAGCGTTGTTCTCAGTGGAATACACAACGTCAATGCTTTGGGCGTACTCCGGGGACTGAGGAAAAAGGGAATTCCCGTTATGCTGCTGGATGTCGACTCCCACAGCATGGTGCGCTATTCCCGTTTTGTCTCCCGGCGCGTCCCCTGCCCCAATCCCAATGATTCCGAGGCGGGATTTGTGGATGCGCTGGTTGAACTGGGGCGCTCTCTGGACCATCAACCGGTTTTTATTCCAACCGGTGATGCGGAAGTCATGGCCCTTTCAAGGCACAAGGATGCACTTTTGCCCTATTACAAAATGCCGGTGGCTTCCTTTGACACCATCGATCTTCTGGTAAACAAAAAACGGTTTTTCGAGGACGTGATTCGCCGGAACATTCCCTGTCCCAGAACCTGTTTCCCTGAAACGGTTGACGAAATGCGGGAAATGGCCGCCGATATTGGTTATCCCCTGATCATTAAATCTGCCTATTCTCATCGATTCATACGGGAATTTCATAAAAAGGTCTTTGTGATTCATTCGCCTTCAGATCTGGAAACTGCTATCAGGTTGCTAGATGGTGCGCATCAGGACTATTTTCTGCAGGAAATTATTCCCGGAAACACGCTGTATCTGTTTTATTCCTATTTCAATCACCAGTCTGTTCCCCTCGGCATTTGCGGATATGATAAGGTCCGGCAGTTTCCCAAAGATTTCGGCATTGGAACCATCTGCCGCAGTATGAATCGTTCTCAGCCGATCCACGCAGCCGTAGAATATCTTCAGAATATCGGTTACTATGGGCTTGCAGAGCCCGAATTCAAGCTGGATCCACGGGATGGTCAGTACAAGCTGATCGAGATCAACACCCGTGCCGTTACAATGACCCTGCTGGCCAAAGCCTGCGGGGTTCATGTGGAATACCTGGCCTATCTGGATTTGCTCCATGAAAACGTTGAACCGCTGGGACCTGCGACGGAAGGCATTGTATGGATCGATGAAATCAATGAACTACATTATCAGCTTTCCAGGATCCGCAGAGGGCTTTTTTCTTTTTCGGATCTGTCCGTAATCTTAAAAGGGAAAAGAGTATTTGCATGCGCAGCGGCAGATGATCCTGTTCCGCTTCTGATCGGGTTGGCTCGCTTTTTCAAAGAACGATTGACGTCTCCACGAACCGAGGACACCATGTTAAATCTCTAACAATCGAAGGGTATGATCAGCAGATGGTGGCCGATAACAAGCAATGGCTGTTGGTTTAGTCAACGCACAAAGACGCAAGCGGCTGTGAGATAGCCAACTACCTTTATCCCGAAAAATGTCACAATGACTAACGTGCCCTGATGAGGCGAAACCCCACGCGATAGGTGCGGTGGTCGAACGAGATAAAAGGGCTGAGGCGAGACGCCGATCGGCAGTGCATGGCGCAGTAACCCCAGGAACCGCCGCGAGCCACGTGGTAGAAACCCGAGGAGGGGCCTTCCGGATCGGTAACTCTGCCGGAGGGATAAACCCCATACCAGTCAAGGACCCACTCCCAGACATTCCCGTGCATGTCATACAAGCCCCAGGCGTTGGGTGCAAAACTCCCCACCCTGATAGTCTTCTGGCGATACTCCCCTCTGGCACATCCCGATAAAGGATTATTGCCGTCGTAATTTGCCTGATCTGTCGCAAGGCAATTGCCGGCATTAAAGGGCGTCGTCGTACCTGCTCTTGCCGCATACTCCCACTGAGCCTCCGTGGGCAGCCGGTATTGGTTTGTCCCTTCCATGCTATTGAGTCTCCGGATGAAATCCTGGACTTCGCTCCAGGAAACCTGCTCTACCGGACAGTCATCACCGCAATTCTTAAAATAAGAGGGGTTATTTTTCACCACCCTTTTCCACTGCTCCTGCGTTACTTCCGTCGTCTGCATGTAAAAGGGTTGGCTGATCGTCACCTGGCGCTGGGGACCTTCATCATCGTCCCGCCCTGGCTCGCCAGGGGGAGATCCCATTGTATACGTTCCGGAAGGGATAAGGGCAAACTTGGCTCCCAATATTGGGCTCGTAAAGGTCCGGCTGTCTTCCGGTGGGCCGGTAGGTCGGGGAAGCATGGCATTGCCCTGATGCAAAGGGTCAGGTTTCTCCACAGTCGCTACAGAAGGTTGTGTCTCACAACTACTTTTGAGAATGACGCTAAAATCCTTTGGCATGTGCTTTTCCAAGTGGAAGACATTATACTCTTTGTCTTGGAAAACAAGCCGTAGATAGGGAAGGTTAAACAAATGACCTGCCTCGGGGGGTGCGACAATGTGAGTAATCGAAGCGTGGTTTTGGATATGACGCAACGCATTGCCGGCGTCAGCGGCATTTCCGGCCCCGTAGAACGCTTTTGCCAATTGTACCCGCATATACCATTCCAGAATTTCCGAGTCTTTGATGGCGTGAGATTTCCAGTCAACGAATACGGGAACCCCTGAAGCCAGCCGAAACTTCTCAAACATTAAAGGAATAAGGTATGTTTCATCTTTTTTTGCGTGTTTCTTTGCGTAAGAGATAACGGTCTCTCGATCCCCGTCAGCGCGGGCTCCTGCAATTGTCTTGTTTACACCCGTAAAAAACATTCCAACAAGAAACACTAAAAACAGGCAGATAACTGTTGTGCTGACCCATCGCCTGATTCGCTCTGCCGGAATGGTAGAAATTATATGGGTTGCCATAAATGAGAAAAGACCAACAGTAAGTGCCATAGATACGGGAATAAGCCAGGTAAATACCCGCCATGGAGAAAGCAACGCCAGAAAATGGCTTCCGGATATGGCCTGTATTGATGTAAGCCCGATGCTGCCGATAGTGCAAAGAACGAAGATAAAGAATAGACGTTTATGCCGATACGAAAGCAAGAGTCCAACGACCATGATCAGCAATTGTATGTATACACGGTGCGAAAACCAAACGGATATTTTCAAATGATGAGGAGTGCGCTCTTCAAAGAGAATCGTTTGAGCCATTGACGTAGTTGCAGAGTTGGTCGGGTAAAAGGTGAATAGGACGTACAAGACAATGGGCATGATCAACAGAAGGGCAAGCCCCCCGACCTTGGCGGCGCTTTTTACATTTTTTCGGGAAAGCATGAGCGCCATATAGGCGCCCGTTAGCAGTGCTGTATGGAGAATATAAGGAGTCTGAACGGTGGCGGCAAAGACGGCACACACAACAGCCGGCATTTCTTTCTTGTATACGAATAAGGCAAGGCTTGCGATGAGCAGTACGCCAAAGGCTGACGGCTGTAAGAATGGTCCAAGAATATACTGTCCAGCCATACCATTGGTAGATAAAAATGCTAACGTCTGGAGCCTTGAGGGCACCCAAGTCCAGTCGGGAGTGTAATTAACGTAGGGGTTCGCAATCCAAGGAGAATGGAGAAGCGTAAGCATGGCAAAGAAAAACGACACTGGGAGCATCCCCAATATGCCAGGAAATACACGATGTGCAATAGCAAACAAAGACAAAGCATATACAGCTGCAAGGACACCATGCAGGGCATAAAAGATCCAATGACTGTCGAGCAATTGAACCAAAGATACGAAAGCGGAGAACACAGGGATATGCTCGGTCTGCTGTGCATACCAGTCCGATGAAAGGTAGCCGAAACCGGCGTTCGCAAGTCCCCTTTCGAAGTGAGTGTTCTGATTATTGTAGAAGAGCGGCAATTGGCTGTATGCCCCGGCAAACAGCAGACATGCCATCACGAGAAGAATGGCTTTGAGTTGAAAATGGGATTCTTTATTGATTGTCTTCGTCTGAAAATGCACCCCTTAATTTCTCCTCATGTTAATTGAACCGATAAGGGCTTGCCTGTCTGTGCGCGAAGAATACGAGCGCGGGCTTTACATGTCAAGGATATTTTATGGTTCCTCACCCTTTTCTGTGGGTAAAGTCCTTGAATTGATAGGCGGGTAATGTTATCTTCTTAAAAAGGATAATATGACTATGAACGATGCAATGATCAAAGCGGAAATAGAATTCTTCATAGAAAATAATGCCTCGTCCGGCGCGAACCTGTCTAAACTGCATGACGACGATTCGTTTTTTGAAAATGGTATCATCGATTCCGCCGGTGTGCTTGAACTGGTCGCTTTCATGGAAGAAACGTTCAATATCATCGTAGAAGATGAAGAGTTGACGCTGGAAAACCTGGACTCATTCAACAGGCTTGTCCGATTCATACGATTGAAGATGTTAAGCCAAAATCATTAAGGAAGAGTATGCTGCTGCACGATTTTCTCAAGATGAGCACTGAACGGTATCCTGAAAACGAGGCGGTGGTCCATCTGGCACGCCGAATGACCTTCGCCGAGCTCGATATTCTCTCTGATCACATTGCCGTGCACCTGACCACTGCCGGAGTAAGGCTTGGTGATCGTGTTATTCTGTATATCGAGAATTCCTGCGACTATGTGACCGCTTATTTCGGCGCTCTTAAGGCGGGCGCCATCGTCGTCCCCCTAAACGTTGCCATGGTCGCCTCCGAGATACTGGTGATGATCGGGGATTGTCTTCCGGCCGCCGTGTTGACCGTGAAACGCCGTTTACCTGCGGTGGCGAATATTTTTCAGGTCTTCGGGAAGATATGTCCTGTCATTCCAGTCGATGATGTTTCTCCCGAGGATTTCAGTGAGGTAGGGCGAAGCCTCCCGCAAATTAGTAATAACAACCTCGCAGCCATACTCTACACATCGGGGACAACCGGCAGGCCGAAAGGGGTGATGCTCACGCATGAAAACCTCTGCGCCAATGCATTGTCCATCGTAGGGTACCTTGAACTTAACCCTGCCGACCGTGTCGCGGCCATTCTTCCTTTTTACTATTCCTATGGGAATTCCCTGATCACCACGCATGTGATGGTCGGCGGAACGCTGGTCATTGATAATCGCTTCATGTATCCCAATACCGTGCTCGAAACAATGCGTCGCGAAGCTGTTACAGGTTTTGCAGGCGTTCCGTCTCACTTTGCGATCCTGCTGCACAAATCTTCTCTGCGGAATACCCTCCTGCCTGCCCTGCGCTATGTTACCCAGGCAGGCGGTCATCTTGCGCCGGATATGGTCCGGGAATTCCGTCGGATACTGCCCCAGGTAAAGTTCTATATCATGTATGGACAGACGGAGGCTTCGGCCCGGCTTACCTATCTGCATCCTGAATTTCTGGACAGCAAGCCGGGTTCTATCGGCAAGGCAATCCCGGATGTCGAGATCCGGGTTGTCGATGAGACCGTTGCACGTATCGCTCCCGGCCAGGTGGGTGAGATTGTCGCAAAGGGGAAGAACATTATGGCGGGGTATTGGAACGACCCAGAAGGTACCGCACAGGTCTTGAAAGATGGTTGGCTTCATACCGGCGATCTGGCAAGAACGGATGAAGAAGGGTTTCTATATATCGTTGACAGGAAAAAGGATATCATAAAAACCGGTGGCACCCGGATCAGTCCAAGCGAAATAGAAGATATCGTACGCGGCATGCCCGGCATTCACGAGTGCGCCGTCGTAGGGATTCCGGACCGGATACTGGGCGAAGCACTCAAACTTTTCGTGGTCCCCGATGAGAAAGGAGTGACCCAGAAAGAAGTGCTGAATTTCTGCCGGCAGCATTTATCACCATTTAAAATTCCCAAATACATAGAACTGGTTCGTGCTTTGCCATATACCCCATCCGGAAAAATCAAACGGGAGTTGCTGCGCAGAGGAATGTCCGCAGGAAAAACGGCAGACGGTTGCCAGGTACCGGAACAAGAAGAAGGAGATCCACGGTGAGTTGGCAGTCAGTCTCTTTATCCCATGTATTTCAAGGTGGATACTTCTTAGAGCTCATCGAAAAGCTTTTGATGAAAGTAGTTTGGCGCACACCCGCATTTTTGCTGCATTACGACCGCTTTTTTATCCTGAGCTACGAATTCGATACACCGGCTGCTTGCGCCCGTCGATTAAAAAACATCCTGACCCGGGTAGCGGGAAGTGCCGACATCCCCGCTCTCAAACAATTCCTGGACAAAGGAGAAAGGTATAACAACCGGTTCAGGAAAGGAGATCTTGCCATCGTGGCTGAATTGGACGATAAAATCGTCGGCATGGAGTGGATTGAAGTCAGCAAGGAGCATTATGAGGAAGAGGACGAATATCGATTCCCCCTTCCGGATGGGTCTGCCTGGACCTACGACGGCTATGTTTCCCCGGCCCATCAGGTCAAGGGTGTCTGGGCAAGCATTACAGACGAAGTGGTACGTCATCAGAAACAGTGTTCTTTTCATGCGGTGTATTGTCTAGTGCAAGGATTGAACCGGCACGCAATCAACAGTCATATGCGCTACGGTTACCGGGCAAGGAGGCAGGTCGTCTTTGTAAGGTTTTTGTTCTTGCGAATCCATCTCGAAAAAAACCTGGACCAGACGGTGAAAAATAATGCCTGGCAGGCTACATTTGCATTTCGAAACCTGCGGTGGTACAAAGGCAGCCTGAATACTTGACGAGGCTCTCATGAATATTCATCAATCCATCGGTATTGTCAGCCGTTCTCTCCCTGTAACGAGTAGAAATTACTGGTTTGGCCAGCGTCCAATGGAAAACGCTATGCCGGCGAAACACAGATTCTCTCACGCAAGAGGCATGTAGATGGAAGTGCTTGACTCCGAAAATGGCGTTGCAATCATAGAAGAGCAATCAAACGGCATCCGACACGTCCGCGTCGACATGAAGGACCCTTCGTCGTTTGTTTCGCTCCGGCATTGCACGACTATGTACGATCTGCGGCTGATCAAGCTCATATTCGATGTCAAAGGTCCGGCTTGGTTATGCGAAGAGATCATACGTGACGAGGACCCTGGGTACGTACAGCGATCTCTGAAGGCTGGCGTTCTCGGCTACGTCCCCCGTGCTCAATTCAACGGGAGTCGAGTCCTCGACTTCGGCTGTGGCGGTGGGGCGTCGACAGTCGTTCTAGGCAGAATGCTTGGTGCGAGAGAGATTGTTGGGATTGATCTCGAACCGGACCTCCTGCGCATAGCCCAAGCACGCCTTGAGTTCTATGACATGACGAATGTGCGGCTGCGCCTATCGACGTCTCCGCTCGACCTACCGCCCGACATCGGTACGTTTGACTTCATCGTACTCAGCGGTGTTCTCGAGCACCTTTTACCCAATGAGAGGCGGTTTCTCCTGCCGGCGCTGTGGCGCGCCCTTAACCCCGGCGGCGTTACCTTCATTTGCGAAACACCCTCTCGCTGGTTACCGATTGAGATGCACACAACGGGACTGCCACTCCTGAACTATTTGCCGAAGCGCATCGCCCTCGAATACGCACGCCGAATCTCAAAAACCGTCGATCGAGGTGATTCCTGGGAAGATCTGCTCAGGCGGGGCATTCGGGGTGCTTCCCTTCAAGAAGTCCTGCGGCTTATCCGTGCTGAAACCGCGGAACATCAGCTTGTGCTCACGCCAACCGCGGAGCGGTTGCGCGGCCCAATCGGCGTCTGGCTAGCCGGCCACCATGATAAGCCGCGCCGGACGTGGCAAAAGGCGGCGCTGCAGGCACTGCGGGTGCTAGCCGCCATGCCGCCCAGGCTGCAGTGGCGGTTAGCTCCCGCGCTGCTCCCGACTCTTCGAATAGCCCTGCGACGCCCGTCAGAGTGATGCGCCTGTGATCGGGCCGGAGAGACAAAGGAGTCCCAGGGCTGATGAGTGCACAGAGCTCCAGTGCATGTGCCACCAGAATCGCATCCCGCGCAAGGTGCGTGAGTTCTCTCATGTGTTTAAATAGAAACGATGAGGATGGCATTTTTTATCAACAGAAGCAAAATTCAAAGCCAGGGCATTGTCCTGCAGAAGAAAGCCGGCTATTGCGTGGAAAAAGCGCTGCTGCTGCCAACCGTGGCCCGCTCCCTTGGCGTTTCAGGCCGGCTGCGATTTTCCGACGTCCGGAATCACCTCACGACGCAGCAGCTCAAGGAGATCTTCATCTGGAGCAATTCGTTTCGACAAAATCTCCTTGACATAAAAGACCCGCCTTCGTATGCTCCCTGTATAAAAAGCAAGTACTTATAAAAATCTTATCCACAAAGATGTGGGGCGCTATCATGAAAGGAAAGTGGTGTGCATGGTTTTGGGGATGCTTTTTCCTGCTATTGTGCAGCGGCTACGTTTGTGCCGGATCTTCCCCGGATGCCCGCCAAAAGAAATGTTACAATAAAAGGGGGGATGAAGTCCCCTGCTCACCACGGAGTCGCGCGTTTTACGGACCGGATGCAACTTATAACGTTACCCAATTATATGCCAAACTGGACAGAAAGGGTAGCCCTCTGCCGGATTCCGCAAAATCCTGGCCAATGGTAAAGGACAATGTAACAGGTCTGATCTGGGAGGTAAAACAGAATAAAGATGGTGTAATGAACTATGCCGACCCTCATGATGCAGACAATACTTACACCTGGTATGACAGCAACCCTAACACCAATGGCGGAAAAGCCGGGTCTGAAAATGCCGAGAGGGACACGGAAAGCTTCTTGTCTGCATTGAATACGGATCATTTTGGCGGCTATTCGGACTGGCGGTTGCCCACCATCAAAGAACTTATTTTTTTAGTGAATCACAATTTTTTTGCCCCATCCATCAATTCGCATTATTTCCCTCGCACCAAAGCGGCCTTTTACTGGTCTTCTACCAATGCCAGCATTCCCTATGGCGCGTGGGGCGTGGATTTTTCCTTTGGCTTTGACGGCAGCTACTATAAGGGTTATTATTTTTATGCCCTTGCAGTGCGTGGTAAAAAGTGATCGTGACCGGCATCTGAGGGCAGCGGTAACGGAACGGTTGAGGATATTCAGTTGACCAAATTCATTTCAAACGACAAATGGCTCGTGAGTATCACCATCATTGGTCTTGCGTTCTATGTGGGGATGACGGGATTTATCGTTCTCAATGATAAACCTCTCGATTACTATATGTATCTCATTTCTTCTTACGCCTTAGGTCATGGTGAAAACATATACGCAATGCCGGCAAGTACATATGAACGAATAGCGCAACACTTGGGAATTGTTACCAAGACGACACCCTATGGATATCCGACCTTCACCGCTTTGTTGATCTATCCATTGTCCTTTTTGCCTCTACGACTGGGCGCAACAATCTGGGTTGGTTTAAGCGGTTTGGCCGCTTTGGCTTCGGGGCTTATCCTATGCTCGTTCACTGTTGAAAAATGGAAGCAACGGGTGATCCTGGTGTCCACCATTGCCTTTGTCCCAGTTATAACGACAATGAATGCCGGCCAGGTCAATCTGTTTGTTTTATTGACAACTGTGCTTTCACTCTATTGTCTGCGCCAAGACAGAAATATTTTGAGCGGGGTTATTCTTGCAATAAGTATCTGGTTGAAGCCATTTGCAATTGCGCTTGTCCCGCTGATGATATGGCGCAGAAAGTGGAAAGCCCTCGGTGGTTTTTTACTTGGCAGTTTAATCATTAACTTGATCAGCTTGGCTGTATTTGGCGTTGCCTCCACAATCTCTCAATTTACACGGGTTATGAGTATGGTAACGCCTTCCGGTTTATATATCGCCCTGACTGTACAGAATTTAAACGGGTTGCTGGGACGCTTTACAACCGGTATTTCAGCTCCGACCGGCTCTATGATATATCTTGTCGTTGCCGGTTTGATTGGGGTGATCACGGTTGCAGCAATTATTTTTAAACCTGATCGGCGGAATTTCGAGATGGAAGCTGCACTGTTGATTGCTGCAACGCACTTAATCGTGCCTCTGACCTGGTACCATCATCTGACAATGCTGATATTGGTTCTTGCCTTTGTTGTGGTGTCTTGGAATAATCTTAAAGTTAGCATGGCTGTGGTACTTTTATTATTAGGGTTTGTTCTCACGGATATTCATGGGCTTTTATGGAAGCAGCTATCAAACTTACACCCGATTTTATCGAATTTCCCGGTCCTGACGACATTATTTTTATGGGGGTTGGCGCTTGCACGAGTGTACCACAGCCAGGATTCATCGAAAATCTCTATAGGCTCCGGAGGGAATCTTAATGCTGAACCTTCATAAAATCATTGTGGTCATGCCTGCCTACAATGCAGCTCAAACACTTCGCGCAACTTATGACGAAGTTATGGCGCAAAACATTGTCGACAGGATTATCCTGGTAGATGATGGCAGCACCGATGCAACTCTATCCATTGCCCAAACCCTGCCTAACACACTTGTCTATCAGCACAAACAAAATATGGGTTATGGCGCCAATCAAAAATCCTGTTACGATCTGGCGCTTAAAGAAGGCGCAGACATTGTCATCATGGTTCATCCGGATTCCCAGTATACGCCAAAACTGATACCGGCCATGGCTTCATTAATCGCCAGCGGCCTTTATGAATGTGTGTTGGGTTCCAGAATACTAGGCGGATATGCACTAAAAGGCGGAATGCCGGTGTGGCGATATATTGCCAATCGATTTCTTACGTTTATTGAAAATATTTTTTTGGGGGCAAAACTTTCCGAATATCACAGCGGCTACAGGGCATTTTCCAGAAGCCTTCTGGAGAAGCTTCCGATGAAAGAAAATTCAGATGATTTTGTGTTCGACAATCAGATGCTGGCTCAGATCATATGGCTAGGCTATACCGTGGCAGAAGTGAGCTGCCCGACTAAATATTTTCCAGAAGCCTCTTCTATCAATTTCTTCCGGTCCATTCAGTATGGCTGGGGATGCTTGCAGGTATCTTTATCGTATCGCCTTTCTAAACTAAACCTAATTTCAACGCCGCGATTTCCCAAGCTTTCTAACAAAAAGGAAACCTCCAATAAAGACTTATGAGGCTGAAGCATTTCATTCCGCAGATTGAGAGAAACAATCCGTTGTTCTGGACAGTGTTATTGGGATTCGCCCCATGGCTGTTGGTGCCGCTGGCCTATGGCAAATGGGGTGTGGCTGCATCAATCGTTTTTATGTCCGTTTCTATCGCCGGACTTGGCTTTTTAACCTTATTTTGCTTCGGATTTTTTGATGACCGTCCCTCCTTGAGAATTGTTTTTTCATTGGGCACGGGGGTGATTGTCCAGAGTGGGTTTTTCTACTTTGCCGTTCGCTTTGGATTTAATAGTTTTCTGCTATATTGGAGCATCTGCGCGTTGGGCGGAATGGGGGCAGTCCTTCTGATCCGATCATTGTGGCAAAAACCAAAAGGCGTATTAGACAGTCGGCGTCTGTGGTACTTGGTACTTATTTCAATCGTTGTTTGCCTATCCTATTTTATGACAGATATTCGGAAAAACCATGTGAATACTCAAGATAATGGTTATTCATTTTTGCATCCGGACTCAACCTTCAATATGACTGTTGCCGCTGCTATCAAGAACGGTGTTACACCCTGGAACCCTCTATCAGGTGAAGTCCCTCTCGCGTATCACTATGGTTCCCATAGCATTGCCGGGTCCCATGCAAAAGTCACGGGGACAAGCCTTGGTGATGGATTGTTGGCTTTGGCAGGTGTCGGGCTGATAGCCCTTTTGAGTGCATCCGTGGGTTTGGCAGCGCTTGTGACGCGGATGTACGGCGGAGATCCCATAATAGGTCCCATTGTAGGTGGAGCTTCAGTATTTCTTTACGATATAGCGAAAATCTTACGGGTAGGTTTCCGTTTTGTGGTCAAAGTCTCAGGCTTCAGTGTATCGGATTTTGGTGATATTACTTTTTGGTCGGGTTCTGCAGGTCATTTTCTTTACACCCCGTTTTGGTCGGGCTCTACAGGGCATTTTTTTTACGGCCATTCGACTGTCTGGGGATCGATAGGATTGATCGTCATCTTGAGTTTGGCGCTTTGGCATTGGGACAAAAAGGAGGAGGGGTCTAGCTGGTGCGATGCATCGGCTTTGTCATTTCTTTCAGTGCTCGTTTTCCCACTCAACGTGTTTGCCGGCATTGCTGTTAGCGGAACCCTGGCAGCGGTCGCGCTCATTCGCAGCATAAAACATTGGGAAAGCTGGTTTTTTGCTACCATCATCGTAAGCACTTCGATTGGAATTCTTTGGGCCATGGGTGTGACCGAAGGCCAAGCTTTGAGCGATGCCGCGGCAGTTTTGCAGAACAATAGTCCGCTGATCAGCTTATTAGCTTCATCTGCGGAACGTACGGCAACTCTTTTCTGGGTATTTCTTGGATTTGGTGTGGGATTAGTGCCGATGGGAATGATTTTTTCTAAGCATCGGTGTCTTTTGGCGCAGATATCGCTGGTACTTGCGACAGGCGGATTTATTTTTCCATCTCTTTTCGATATGGATATTTATGCAAATAATCTTTATTTTCTCCGTTTCTTTTTCCATTTTTCAGTTGTATGTGCCATGGCGATTTTGAGCAGAGGATTCCGCGAATGGATAGAAAGCCAGGGGGCAGTCATTTTCATTGAACAACCCATAAGGGTATGGCGCGTTATTGCTTTTGTCTCACTCATCTTTCTGGCCAGTCAAATGTGCGGATGGGCTATTTCGCTGGAGGGGGTTCATCCATTTTATGATGGGATCGTAAGAATTTCTACACCTCTTTTAATGGCAATCCTCAGTTTTTGGCTATGGAAAAATATCAAATGGTCTGTAGCTGCACGCACCGTTTCACTGATGATTCTGGCATTCATCATTTTACTCCAAATAGCAGGCACAGCCAGGCAAATTTATATATATGCGTTCAAGATGCCTTTGATAAGCAACAATCCTCTTCTGGTACTCGATTCGAATGAACTGAAAGGATTAAATCGCCTTCGCTCCGTTTCAGACCCAGGTGACTTATGTGCGACAAATCGTAATTTAAACGGAGATCGAAACTTAATAGGCATTGGTGCAACATTTCAGCTTTTGTATTCACCGCTCTCAGAGCGACGCTTCCTTATTGAAACGCCATTTCCTTTTGCCAAGATTGGCTCAGAAGAGGTTCGATCAGACAATAAACTCCTGTTTGAAAGCAGCGATGCAGAAGCTATGCGTTATGTCACCAATAAGTACAGGATACGGTACCTCGTCTGCGCACCGGGAACAGATCTTGCCTTGACAATAAACCTGCCGCCGTGGTTATATCGAGTTCCAGATACTGGATCGTTGAAAATCTATGAGGTTCGCACTTGAGGGTTTGCGATAGACGGATATTTGTATTCATGCTCTATACTTTATTTCAAAACATTGCGATGAATGAGAGTTGAGAAAATGGATTCTATTGAGCTGAAAAGTGATTTTATATCAGACATGTCGATATCCGTTATTATTCCTGTTTATAACAGCGAGCAATCCCTGCCCGTTCTCATAGACCGACTCGAATCAGTGCTGAACGGTTCCTGCCAGACTTTCGAGGTGATCCTTGTCAACGACAGCAGTTGCGATGGAAGCTGGGAAACAATTGTTTCTTTGGCCGAACGTTTCCCCTGGCTCCAAGGCATTAACCTTATGCGTAACTACGGCCAGCATAACGCCCTTCTGTGCGGCATACGCCAGGCAAAGCACGAGTATATCGTCACGATAGACGACGACCTCCAGAATCCACCGGAGGAAATCCCTCATCTGCTTTCCCGTCTCGAAGAGGGATACGATGTCGTCTATGGAACGCCGCAGGAGCAGCAGCACGGCCTGTGGCGAAATCTGGCCTCCACGTTAACCAAGATGGCCCTCCAAGGTTTCATGGGCGCAGAGAACGCCCAGCAGGTCAGCGCTTTCCGGGCGTTCCGAACCGACTTGCGCGAGGCCTTCAGCAAATACGAGGGATCCTTCGTTTCTATTGACGTCCTGCTGACCTGGGGGACGACAAGGTTCTCATCCGTACCTGTACGCCATGAACCAAGAACAATCGGCCAGTCCAATTACACCTTCTCACGCTTGCTCATACATGCGGTCAATATGATGACAGGATTTTCAATCCTGCCTCTGCAGGTAGCGAGTTTTCTTGGTTTTGCCTGTACGATTTTCGGCCTTTGCATTCTGATTTACATCCTGGCCATTGTCCTCGTATACGGCAGCGTGGTTCCGGGATTCCCTTTTCTTGCCTCCATCATCGCGATCTTCTCTGGCGCTCAACTTCTCGCGCTGGGTATCATCGGCGAGTACTTGGCTCGTATGCACTTCAAATCGCTGGGACGTCCAATATGTGTTATACGAGAGCACATCAATACAGAACCAACAATTCAAATGAAAGGCGTATCTGATGATAAATAGTTTTGATCTACAGGCGGTTCGTAACCATTGGATTCAACAGGCGATAGAACATGGCTTGTCATCGGCAGCTTCCTGGTCGGACCGTAGGGTAATCGAAATGGAAGTAAGGGAAATCACCTCACATTTATCAAGCGGAGACCGAGTCCTAGATATCGGCTGTGCGAATGGTTTCTCAACCGCTCAATATGCAGCGCAAAAAAAAATAAAAATTCGCGGGATTGACTATATCCCTGAAATGATTGAATTAGCAAATCATCGGTTAAAATCCCTACCACTTCACTTGTCAGGGGTGGTTGATTTTTGTATTGGCGATATAACAAATTTGAATGAACCAAATTCAAGCTATGATAAAGTTATTTGCACAAGGGTTCTTATTAATTTAGGAGATTGGGACAATCAACGTGATGGCTTGAGTGAGTCTATCCGTGTTCTTAAACCAGGTGGCACACTTATTCTATCAGAAGCAACATTGCAGGGCTGGAATCAAATCAATAAACTTAGGCGCGAATGGAAATTGCCAGATATTCCCATGCCGCCATTCAATAAATATCTGGACGAAGATCAATTAATATCAGAGGCAACTAAAAATTGTAATCTCATTGATGTAATCAATTTTGCCAGCACATATTTTGTTGGTACGCGTGTTCTTAAACCACTTTTAGCAAAGGCTTTAAATGTTGACGTTGATGTGGCAGATCCAAACATGGAATTCAATAAATGGTTTGCGAATTTACCTGCATGGGGCGATTTTGGCACACAAAAACTTTTTATATTTAATAAAAAAACATAATGCTCATCATGAAACAATGCCTGAAATGTAAAAGGACATTCAATGAAAACGGCTGGACATGTTCCAGTTGCGGATGGAGCCCCGTCGAAGTCTCAGACTTTCCGGCTTTCGCACCAGAAGTAACGGCGGAACTGGATCATTACCCGAAAGACGCTTACGCCAAGCTCTATGAACTTGAAACCGATTCGTTCTGGTTCAGAAACCGGAACAAACTGATTCTAAAAACATTGGCAAATGATTTTCCGGACGCCTCTAGCCTGCTTGATATTGGCTGTGGGACCGGTTTTGTGCTCGCAGGTATTGCGGCCGCCAACCCCGGGTTACGTCTGGTGGGCTCTGACCTGCATCATGAAGCCTTGGATTACGCGCAAATAAAGTTGCCCGGTGCTGTCCTGTTGCAGATGGATGCGGGGAACATACCATATGCCGAGGAATTCGACGTGATCTGCTCCTTCGACGTCCTTGAACATATCAACCGGGACGATGAGGCGCTGAAGCAGATCCATCAAGCACTGAAACCGGGCGGCGGTTTGATGATTACGGTTCCTCAGCATCCATGGCTTTGGAGCCGGGCCGATGATGATGCCCGACACCTGCGCCGCTACACCCGCCAAGACCTTTGCAATAAGTTGATAGAAAAAGGATTCCGGATCATCAGGACCAGTTCCTTCATCTCGTTTCTCCTCCCTCTCCTGATCATCTCACGGCTATCGACCTTTTTAAAATCCGGAAAAAAGCCGATCAATTCAAAGCAACGTGAGCTTCATTTGCCTCACTCAATTGACGTTCTATTTGAAACAATATGCTCATGGGAAAATTCACTGATCAATCGTAATCTTTCTTTTCCTTTAGGCGGATCGCTCTTTTGCGTAGCCGTCAGGAGGTAGGTAATGAAACCCTTTAAAATTCCATTCAGCAAGCCCTTCATCGTCGGGAAGGAACTCTTCTACATTGCCCAAGCCGTTATTGAAAACCGCCATACTGCCGGCGACGGCCCCTTCACGAAAAAAGGCCAGTTCTGGCTGGAGGAACGACTCGGTTGCCGAAAGGCTCTCCTAGCTCATTCGTGTACCGCAGCCTTGGAGATGGCGGCTATTCTGGCTGGCATTCGGCCCGGTGATGAGATCATCATGCCCTCCTTTACCTTTGTATCCACGGCTAACGCCTTTGTTCTCCGCGGAGGCATTCCGGTTTTCGTAGATATCCGTCCGGACATACTGAACATCAATGAAGCGCTCATTGAAGAAGCCATCACATCCAAGACGCGGGCCATCGTTCCCGTCCACTACGCCGGCGTTCCCTGTCAGATGGATGCCATCATGGAGATCGCCCAACGAAAGCAGCTTTTGGTTATCGAAGATGCCGCTCAAGCGCTCTTATCACGATCCCAGAGCAGATACATGGGGACGATCGGCCAGATGGCATGTCTAAGTTTTCACGAGACAAAGAATATTATCAGCGGAGAGGGTGGCGCCCTTCTCATAAACGACCCGTCATTGATTGAACGGGCAGAGATCATTCGAGAGAAAGGCACCAACCGAAGCCAGTTTTTTCGCGGGCAAGTGGACAAATACACCTGGGTTGACATTGGCTCATCATACCTTCCCAGCGATATTCTCGCCGCATTCCTGTATGCCCAGATGGAGAACGCCGATCAGATCATCGCCAAGCGGAATCTGATCTATGATCTATACATGGAGGGCCTGCAACCGCTTGCTGAAAAAGGTTGCATCCAACTCCCGTTCATTCCCAATGATTGTCATTGTAACGGTCATATTTTCTACATCATAACCCGATCTTTGGAAGAAAGAACAGAGCTTATTAAATTTCTGAAAGAGCATGGCATCTTGGCTATCTTTCATTACGTACCACTCCATAGCTCCCCGGCCGGTCAATTGTACGGCAGGATAGGCGGTCCTTTAGAGGTTACACAGCGGGTCAGCGACTGCTTGTTGCGGCTACCGCTGTATTATGAGATGACGACTGAAAATGTTCAGGATGTGATCGAGAAAATAACTCGATTCTATAGTAAAAATATTGCCAAGACGTGATGGAATATCAACGATTAATTAAGAATATTAAATATTTATAAAATTTGCCATTCACCCATGCAAAACATTAATTCACTAAATATGTGAGGTTTCCGTCCGTTCGCCCCACCACTGTCAGTGGTTTTGAGAGAATAAATAAATGAATAAGAGAATGTTTAGTGTGAATTCAACAAAGGCTTGCAAAGGGGTGGCGTTAATATTTCTCCTTTGGCACCACTTGTTTTACCAGCACCCCGAATTTGGTTTTTTTATTCACAGTACCGCTGTGCTTGCAAAGGTATGTGTGGCAATCTTTGTTATTCTGAGTGGTTATGGTTATTCTGAGTCGGTCAAATTTAAAAATGTTGGCCTATTTGAATTCTATAAAAATCGGTTTATTGTCATCTATTCCAACTACTGGTTCATAGCGCTTATATTTGTCTCTATTGGTGTTTTATTTATGGATAGAACTCTACAGAGCGCATTCAGTAGTCATGCCTATGCTAAATTTATAATTCAAATGACTGGGCTGCATAGATTCGCGTATAGTGAATTAGGATATAATGAGACATGGTGGTACATGAGCGTAATAATACCTTTGATAGTTCTCTTTCCATTTATTTATGATCTAATTAGAAAATATAGTCTTTTTCTATTGTTTCTGTTATTGGTTCTCCTTATTCCTAACAAAGCAGGTATTCCTGTGATTAATGAATGGATTCTTCCATTCGCATTAGGTGTATTTTTGTCGCAAAGAGACTATATTTCAGCAATCAGCAGGCATTTAAGCACTTTTGGATGGTGGCGTTTTTTTATCCTTTTCATGGCGATTACGTTGATAGCCGCTTTCAGGTCATACAGCCCGCTATTGAGCGGAACAAAGATTGATTGGCTCTTTGGTTTTTTGATTATTCTATTTGTTTTTGAACTAACTATGAAGTCAAAAATAATTGAGAAATTACTCTCTATGTTGGGCGGTCATCTTTTTAATGTGTTTCTCTTTCATACCTTCATTTTCTATTACTACTGGGAAAGTTTTGTTTATTCATTCAGTCAGCCCGTCTTAATATTAATTGTTTTATTATCTCTATGCGTTACCATCTCTATAGCTTTAGAGTACTTGAAGAAGTTGTTAGGTTTCTATTGGGTCATTGAAAAAGTCAAAAGTCTGAAAATGCCTTTCTCAATGGAAATTCCGTTCCAAAAAGACGCTCCAGCTGACGTTCGGACCTCACGTCGCTGAGCTATGCGATAGGCAATTGCGCAGAGACGGCAATTACTTGAAGAAAAATGTGTGGCGGTGGTTCGCATTATTTTATAAAAAGGAGAACGATGATGGTGTCTAGTAAATACATTATAATTACTTCAATTAATGCTCCTGGTGAGGCGATGTCAGGATTTTGTAAGTGGGCCGGGTGGCAGGTTGTCGTTGTCGGCGACCGAAAGACACCGGAAAACTGGCATTATGATGGCGTAACCTATTTGGGAATAGAAAAGCAGTTTGAAGAATATGGTGAATTTGCCAGAGCCATCCCGGAGAACACATATCTTCGCAAGATGATGGGATATGTGTATGCCATAAGACGCGGTGCCACCGCCATTTTTGAAAGCGATGATGACAACATCCCTTATCCGGATGCGGCAAAAACCATTGATGGGATCATCCAAGCAGCAGATCGTATGGATGGGGAACGACGTCGAAGCAGCAACAACTGGTTGAACGCATACGAACTGTTCGGTGCCCTTAAATGCTGGCCGCGAGGGTTTCCTTTGGAGTTCGTAAAGCATTCATCCGGCAACGCAGAAACGGGGACTGACAATAAACCATGGGCGATCAAACAGTTTCTGGCGGATGAAGATCCCGATGTTGATGCAGTTTATCGCATGATCGATGGTCAATCCGTGTACTTTGCGCGCGCGCGCAAGTTTATTCTTGACGAAGGGACATACTGCCCTATCAATTCCCAGGCAACGCTATGGATGCCGGAAGCATTCCCTTTACTTTTTCTTCCCACAGGCGTTTCGGACCGTGTTACCGACATTCTGCGGGGCTATATCGCTTCGGCCTGCCTTTGGAAGGCGGGTCATGCCGTCGCATTTGCCAGCCCCGTCGTTTTTCAAAAGCGCAACTTTCATGACCTGCACAAAGACTTCCTTCAGGAGATGCCACTGTACGTAAATTCAAATACATGGTGTCAGTGCCTGCTTGACATTAAGGAATCTAATATGATTGATGGCTATCGTTCGGCCATTAAGAAACTTTCCGATCTGCAGGCTATTCCGGAAAATAATTTATCCATCTATGATATGTTTCTATCCGCTGCCGGCCTCACCTCGTGACACCGGATTAAAGAGTAAAAGGAGGTACCCATTGGTAGGGAAAAGGGAACGGCTGGCAGACCTGCTTTTTAAAACCCGCCTGATAGCGATACTCAGTCGTTTTGCTGGTCATAACAAGTTGGTTATTTTGAATTACCATCGAATCCGTCCAGCCTCGGCGACAGCATCAACGCCATTTGATGACGGCGTCTTGACTGTGAGTGAAGATCAATTTTTTCGACAGATGACTTGGCTGAAACGGCATACCCGGGTTTTATCGGAGAAAGAGCTGATTGACAAAATTCTGACCAACAACTATCAAAAATCAAACCGCCCTTCCGTGGTCATCACCTTCGACGACGGGTATCACGATAACTACTCCATCGCCTATCCTATCCTGAAATCGTTACAGATACCGGCTATTTTTTTCATTAGCACCGAGATGATCTGGGAGCGAAAACTGTGTTGGTGGGATGTTCTGGCGTATTTGATCAAACAATGCCGGAAGCCATCCATTGTCATCGATAATCACGAATATACGCTACAAAATAATCGCATGCAGATGATTGAAGATTTCCAACTACCGATGAAGGAATACCCATGCGGGCGCATCCGCGAGGAGCTACGATTGATTTCAGAGGCCACAGAAATCGATCTTCCTTCCGACGAAATTCAGGATAGAGAACTGATGACCCGGGATCAAATTCGCGAGATGGCGGCACATCAAATGACAATTGGCTCACATGCCCATACCCATCAGGCGCTGTCATGCTTGGATGAATGTGAACATGAAGCGGAGCTGATGGTTTCAAAACAGCTTTTAGAGCAGACGACAGGTGAAGCCGTTAGATCCGTCTCGTATCCTTTTGGACGTTATCAATATATACCGTCTTCGATTCAGGATGTAGCCAGAAAATGTGGATACCAACTAGGCTTTACGTCCAACTTTGGTGTAAATTATATGAGTAATATTGGTAATATGGCACTAAAGCGCTTCTCCGGCGAGCTTGAAAAAGTTTCTACGGTATCCTTGATAACGGTTTGGCCGGAACTATTTGCCAGCAAGGAAGATAGCTTTCTGATCTGATCAAAGTAGCTAAAGAAAAGGTGGGCTTGACAGACTAAAACTAAATTGTTCGCCAAGGATGGTTGATGATGAGGGAAACTTTTAAACAATCCATTATAGCATTTTTGAAGCCTCAGGTTACTGCTTGGGGTTTCGCATCGGTTGATCGTTTTGCAGATGCGCCTGAAGCACATCACCCAAAACGAATTTGCCGGGACGCTGAAACTGTAATTGTTTTCGGCATTACCGTTCCCCGTGGCATGCTCAAATCACCGGATTACAATCTTTACGCTCTGCACCGGACCTACCACAGCGCTTATATGCGCATCGACGATATATCCCTCGCCCTTTGCAATTATATTGAATCCCTAGGAAAATGTCTGGCCGTCCCTATTCCCAGCTATGCCCCGATGGTTTTTCATCAATTTGAACCCTGGGGCATCATGTCGCTGAAACACGCCGCCGTCAATGCAGGCCTGGGAAGTTTCGGACGGAGCGGCCTGACCTATCATCCGCAATACGGCGCGCTTTTGCGATTGGGTGCAGTCGTGACAAACACGGTGATCGAAGCAGACGCACTGCTTCCTCCTGATCCTTGTCCCCCCAACTGCACGGCCTGCTTAAAGATCTGTCCGGCCAAAGCCTTTGACGCGGACGGAAAATTCAATAAAATGACCTGCCTTAGTCGTACAATCAAGCATGCCATTTATCCCCTCGCCCTGAATAGTGAAGCGGGTTTGAAAAATATTGAGCGTGTCATCAACACGGCCGGACACAATTACTGGATCGATTGTGATGAATGCCTGAAGGTTTGCCCGTTAAATAAAGGGTGACTATTTTAAGGGTTTACCGCACTCCTTGCACTTGCCGTCCGGGCCGATAATACCGATGCAGGCGCTGTCGCTGCATAATACTCTTTTGTCCCAATCGTCATCAGAATCTGTGTCTTCCGGCGAAACAGACTTTGCTTCTTCAGTGGCGGCAGGTTGAACAGCCTCTCTACCGTGGCCTTCCGGAAGAACCCCTTCGTAAGGCTTGCCGCACTCTTTGCATTTTCCGTCCGGACCGATAGTGCCGATGCAGGACTCATCACTGCACAAAACCCGCGCATCCCAATCTACGTTCTCGTCAAAGATGATTTCACTCATGCTGTTCTCCAAATTTTATTGATACAGCTTCTTATGCTGACTTGGTAAAAAAGTCAAATCAGACAGACATCGGTTGAGAACAAGGGGTCTTGCCACCAGCATGTGTGGTTGCAACCCCTTGTTCTATTATTCGAATATCACCCTTTGATACAAGCAACTGCCTTCAGTTTAGCAACTTTACGGGCAATTCCCGCATCGTGAACCACCTGAACCACGTCATTCAAGTTTTTATACGCTTCGGGCATTTCTTCATTGAGCGTGCCCTTGCTGCCGGCCATCACCAAAACACCCTGATCGGCCAGTTCGCGGCTGATCGAGCGCCCCCGACTGGTTTTGATGGCCTGGGTACGGCTCATCACACGGCCTGCGCCGTGGCAGGCGCTGCCGAAAGTTTCCTCCATGGCTTTTTCCTGGCCAACCAGCACAAAAGAGCCGGCTCCCATGTCTCCGGGAATCAGGACCGGCTGACCAACGCTTCGATAGCGTGCAGGGACTGCTTCATGGCCTGCGGGATAGGCTCGTGTCGCACCTTTACGATGCACACAGAGTTTTTTCTCAACACCCGCGATATTAAAAGATTCGATTTTGGCGATGTTATGACAGACGTCATAGACCAAACGCGCCCCCAACTCGCGGGGAGCTATATGTAAGGTTTTCTCCAAAACATCGCGCGTCAGATGCATCAGGACTTGCCGGTTGGCCCAGGCGTAATTGGCGCCGCAGGCCATGGCAGCCAGATAATTACGTCCCCGCCCGGAGGCCAGATACGTGCACGCCAGTTGCCGATCTGGAAGCGTTATCCCTGTTTCATGCTGGTGCTTGACCATCAACGCCAGGTAATCATCGCAAATCTGATAGCCCAACCCCCGTGAGCCGGTGTGGATCATGACAACGATCTGGCCTTTGCGCAAACCAAAAGCCTCGGCCGCTTTTTCATCAAAGATGTCCTGAACGACTTCTATTTCCAGAAAGTGATTGCCGGAACCGAGGGTGCCCAGCTGCTGTTTGCCGCGTTCGAGCGCGCGCTTTGATACCTGCTCCGGATCGGCACCGCTCATGCAACCATCGTCTTCGGTTGTTTCCAGATCCTGTGCCGATCCGAAACCGGCTTTGACTGCCCATCTCGCACCGTCTTCGAGAACTTTCTTCTGGTCTTTGCCGGACAGTTTGACATAGCCTGTGGTACCGACACCAGACGGAATACGCTGATATAACGAGGTGGTTAAGTCTTTAACTTTATCTTTGATGTCGTGAAGGGTAAGCTCCGTGGCCATCAGGCGGCAACCGCAGTTAATGTCGTAGCCCACGCCGCCCGGCGATATCACGCCCGTGTCCATATCAAAGGCCGCCACGCCGCCGATAGGGAAACCATAGCCCCAGTGGATATCCGGCATGGCCAGCGAATAATTGACAATGCCCGGCAGATGAGCCACATTGGCCACCTGCTTGGCGCTCTCATCGTTTTTGAGCAGATCAAATATTTTTTCATTGGCATAAATAATCCCCGGCACACGCATCTGGCCTGTCTGAGGCAGCAGCCACCGATTGCTATCTATCTTTTCCAGTTTAATATCAGACATGATGAACTCTCTTCAAATATTCGCACCTGGTGTACTTCCCCGCCCCTGGTGGGCGGGGATTGAGGGGAGGGGGCAATTCTTGTTTTCACCCTCCCCCTGCCCCTCCCATTAAGGGAGGGGAAATTATAGTTTTTTCTTTAACAACCAGTTCTGCCGGCATGACATCCGCCAATGTATTTTACGGCCTCTTAAAATGCGCCAGAGACAAGGCGCGCGAATCCTCGAGGAGTGAGGCGTACTTTTCGGGTACGCCGCAACGACGAGGGATGAAGCGCAACGATCAGGTGGTTAGGTGGTCAGGAATATTTTAAGAGGCCGTGCTCAGACATCAAAAATCACCCTCGCCTTCCAGCCTGATTTCGTCTTTTCAACAGCCAGCCCATGATACGTAACGGCTTTTATCTCTGTCTTCATCACATGCTTCTTTTTATTGTAGGGCTCAAGCCATAATCTTGCGTCTAATGTCTTATTACCGCACTTTGTAATTTCGCACGTCCCGATGATCAACGCCTCACCGTTGACAAGATACAAAATCTCCCGCAAAAAATTAATCAGCAAATCCGCGGGACCTGCACCTTCCACGGTGAGCGCTTTTTCTTGCAGGCCGGACGGCGTTCCTTTTCTTTCAACCACGATGTCCATCAAAGACAATGCGGCTTTTGTAAACAACTCCCTCTTCGTCCGCCCTGTGACTTCCATGCCCAGATCGGCGGTATGGTCTATCAGTTTGTATAACGTCATGAGGGAAGTATAGCTGAATGTTACAAGATGAACAAGTAAGGAAAGCCGGTGTTACCACCCGGACTATTGCAAAGACCGGTTGATATTATTCATGGAAGAAACAAAGCCCGTCATTGCGAGCAGACCCTCGGTCTGCGTGGCAATCTAACAACTCGAAATTGCTTCGCTTTGCTACCCTAAAGGGCACGCGTAGCAATGACCCGTTTATGTTTCTTAGGAGTTGTAGGGAACGGTCGCGACCATCCATACGGGTGGCAAGACCGTTCCCTATAAATTTTCTATTCTTCCGGCGTGCCGTTGTCTTCTGTTATCAGATCCGTCTCATCGTCACCATTAGTGCCTTCATCCGGGCCTTCGGCTTCCTGCGTTGTGCGGGCAACGCCGACGAGTTTTTCTTCCGGTTCCAGGTCGATCAGCTTGACGCCTTGAGTTACACGATGATTAATCGGGACTTCCTGCACCTTGAGGCGGATCACTTTGCCGGCATTGCTGATGAGCATGATGTTCTCTTCGCCCTGCACCTGCAAGACGCCGGAGACATTGCCGATCTTGGCCACGGTTTTCAGGTTGATGGTGCCTTTGCCACCGCGCGTCTGCACGCGGTATTCATCAATCGGTGTGCATTTGCCGAATCCGTTTTCAGAAATCGTCAGCATGAACGTGTTCTGAGCGGGAATATCCACACCGATAACATCATCGCCTTCGTCCAGATTGATGCCGCGCACGCCGCGCGCTGTTCTGCCCGTGTCGCGCACATCGTCTTCCTTGAATCGAATCGCCATGCCCAACCTTGTGGCTAAAAAGATATCCTGATTGCCCATGGTCAACTGCACATCGACCAGTTCATCGCCCTCGTCAATGGAAATGGCAATGATTCCGCCAACGCGTGGATTGGAATAAGCGGCCAGATCGGTCTTTTTGATAATACCCTTCTTGGTCACCATCACGATAAATTTGTCCGCGACAAATTCCTTCACCGGCAGTGTCGCACTGACCTTTTCACCGGGGGCCAGGTTCACCAGATTGACCATGGCCTTGCCTTTGGCGGCGCGTCCGGCCTGCGGAATCTGGTATACTTTTAACCAATACACCTTTCCCATGTTGGTGAAGACCAGCAGGTAATGATGGGTGGAAGCAATAAATATTTTTTCAACAAAATCTTCTTCCTTGGTGCCCATACCGACCTTGCCGCGCCCGCCTCGGTGTTGGCTCTTGTAGAGACTGACCGCGTTGCGTTTGATGTATCCGGTATGGGATATGGTGACGACCACGTCCTCTTCCACAATCATGTCTTCGATATTGATATCTTCGGTGCTGGCGACAATTTCCGTCCGGCGCTCGTCGCCGTATTTCTCCCTGATTTCTGTTAGTTCCTCGATAATGACCTGTAAGACTTTCTGTGGATCGGCTAGGATACCGGCAAGATGAGTAATCAATGCAGTTACTTCCACATATTCCGCATCAATCTTGTCTCTTTCCAGGCCAGTCAGGCGTTGCAGCCTCATCTCCAGAATGGCCTTGGCCTGAATCTCCGACAGGCTGAACTTTGCGCATAACGCTACCGCCGCTTCGCTGGCATTTTTCGACGCCTTGATAACTTTGATGATTTCATCAATGTTATTTAAGGCAATGATATAGCCTTCCAAAATGTGCGCGCGTTCTTTGGCGCGCGCCAGTTCAAACTTTGTGCGGCGGACCACGATTTCCTGCCGGAAGGCAACGAATTTCTCCAGGACCTCTTTGAGATTGAAAACATACGGACGGTTTTCAGAAATCGCCAGCATAATGATGCCGAACGATGTTTCCATTTGCGTGTATTTATAGAGCTGATTGAGAATAATGGCGGAATTTTCGTCACGCTTGAGGTCGATAACCACGCGGATGCCTTCGCGGTCTGATTCATCACGTAAATCCGAGATGCCGGCAACTTTCTTGTCGCGCACCAGTTCGGCTATTTTTTCAATCAGGGTGGCTTTGTTGACCTGATAGGGCAGTTCCGTAACAACAATGCTTTCCCGATCATTACGGGCATTTTTTTCAATCAGTGCCCGCGCCCTGAGCCGGATGACGCCGCGTCCTGTCTTGTATGCCGATAAAATGCCTTCCCGGCCATTGATGAATCCGGCGGTCGGGAAATCCGGCCCGTGAATGTGCTTCATCAGTTCTTCAATGATAATTTTGGGATTGTTGATAAGCGCGATGGTGCCATTGATGATTTCCGTCAAATTGTGGGGCGGAATATTGGTCGCCATACCGACGGCGATACCCGATGACCCGTTGAGCAACAAGAGCGGAAGGCGCGTAGCCAGAAGCGACGGCTCCATCAGGGATTCATCATAGTTGGGCACGTAATCGACCGTGTCTTTTTCCAGATCGGCCATCACTTCTTCGGAAATACGCGCCAGGCGGCTTTCCGTATAACGCATGGCGGCCGGAGGATCGCCGTCAATCGAACCGAAGTTGCCCTGCCCATCGACCAGCATGTAACGCAGAGAAAAATCCTGCGCCATACGCACCAGCGTGTCATAAATCGCCGTATCGCCGTGCGGATGATATTTACCCATGATATCACCGACGATGCGGGCGCATTTTTTATAGGGTTTATTATGGCGGTAGCCCGTTTCATACATGGAATATAAAATGCGGCGATGCACGGGCTTGAGGCCGTCGCGCACATCGGGGAGTGCCCGGCCGATGATGACGCTCATGGCGTAATCCATGTAGGATTTTTTCATTTCATCTTCTATATTCACCAAGGTTTGCTTGTGGTGGATATCACGTTCCATTTTGTTCCTTCCTCTCTTCTTGTTCCACAAACCGGCCAAAACTAAAAACCGGTGTAATTGTTTTATTTCAGATTGCTGCTAGATGTCCAAATTGGAAACATGCAGGGCATTTTGATAGATGAAATCACGCCTTGGTTCCACCTGATCACCCATCAGCGTGGTGAAAATTTGATCGGCCATCACCGCGTCTTCAACACCTACTTGCAGTAGGGTGCGCTTTTCAGGATTCATCGTAGTTTCCCAGAGTTGTTCCGGGTTCATTTCACCCAACCCTTTGTAGCGCTGAAGGGTCAGGCCTTTCTTGCCCAGGCTGATGAGATGATCAACCAGAGCGCGGGCGGAAGGCAAAATGATCGGTGTGGCTGATTCATCAGACTGATCGCGGTAAGGAGGCTCACCCAATATAGACACCTGCCCTAATAAGGTTCTGATCTCTCCAAACTGCGGTGTGCGGAATATCTCCCGGTCGACGCACGTGGTAAATATATTCCCATTACTTTTGAGATCAAACACCATTTTATAACCACCGTGATCAGGATCATCTTCAATCCGGTAATCGGCAACCATTTCAGTGCCCAGCGCAACAACCGTTCTGCCCGCAATTTTCAAAAGTTCACTTTCAGTTTGAAACGTCTCATCGACTAACGAGGGATCTCCGGCCGCAATACGGATGATATTCCGGTCGCGATGTTCCTTTTCAAAACGGTCCAGCAAGTCTCCGATGCGCATGATTTTTTTAATCAGGATCAGCAGTTTATTGCCGGTGACGGGAAACGGAGTGCCGTCGCCCATCAATAAATTGACTTTATTGACGCCATTTTCCAGAATATAGCTTCTCATTTGATCTTCGTTCTGGATGTAGAGTTCTTTTTTCTTATCCACCACTTTATAAAGCGGCGGCTGAGCGATAAACAAATAACCTCTTTCAATCAATTCCCGCATCTGGCGGAAAAAGAAGGTCAGAAGCAGCGTGCGAATATGCGCGCCATCCACGTCGGCATCGGTCATGATAATCACTTTATGATACCGCAATTTACTGACGTCATAATCGTCGGGGCCAATACCCGCTCCAAAGGCTGTAACCATCGTTTTTATTTCTTCATTTTGCAGCATTTTATCGAAACGCGCTTTTTCCACATTGAGAACTTTACCACGCAACGGTAAGATCGCCTGATTCTTCCGATCCCTGCCCTGTTTGGCCGAACCACCGGCCGAATCTCCCTCGACCAGATAAATTTCACTGAGCGCCGGATCTTTTTCCTGACAGTCGGCCAGTTTTCCAGGAAGAGCGCCTACTTCCAAAGCGCTTTTCCGCCTCGTCAACTCACGGGCGCGACGGGCTGCATCACGGGCGCGGGCTGCTTCCATGCATTTATTAAGAATCTGTTTGGCGATGGATGGATTTTCTTCGAGGTAAGAACCGATTTTTTCGTAAACAATGCCTTCAACCAGACCGCGCACATCGGAGTTGCCCAATTTGGTTTTGGTTTGTCCTTCAAATTGAGGATTTTTTACTTTGATACTGATGACGCAGGCCAGACCTTCGCGTAAATCCTCGCCACGCAGTGATTCTTTACCGTCTTTAATGATTTTGTTGGTGGTTGCATAGTTGTTAAACACACGGGTCAGCGCCGAGCGAAAACCAACCATGTGCATGCCGCCTTCAACGGTGTTGATGCTGTTGGCAAAAGAAAAAATATTTTCCAGATATGTTTCATTATACTGTAACGCAACTTCGACCGCGCAGTCTTCCCGGGCACCGGTTACATAAATCGGATCTTTGTGTAGTGTTTTTTTATTACGGTTAATATATTCAACAAAAGAAACAATGCCGCCCTTATATAAAAATTCCGCTGATTTATCGGATCGTTCATCCACTAGTGTGATTTTCACGCCGGAATTGAGAAACGCCAGCTCCCTCAAGCGGTTGGCAATCACATCAAAACTAAACTCCGTTTCTTCAAAAATTTCATCATCGGGCAAAAAAGCGACCTTGGTACCGCGGCCTCTGGTTTTTCCCACCATCTGCAAAGGTCCATCCGGAACGCCTATCTTATAGGTTTGCCGATATACATTTCCATCCCGACGAACTTCCAGTTCACAGGTCTTGGAAAGGGCATTCACAACAGACACACCAACACCATGCAGACCACCGGATATTTTATATGTGTCATTGGAAAACTTACCACCGGCATGCAATCTGGTCATGGCCACTTCCGCAGCCGACACACCCTCCCCTTTGTGCATATCCACCGGAATTCCTCTTCCGTTGTCATCTACTACAATACTGTTATCCACTCGTATTTTAACAGAAATTGTATCACAAAATCCCGCTGCTGCTTCGTCAATACTGTTATCAACAACTTCATACACCAAATGGTGTAATCCTTCTTTACTGGTAGAACCGATATACATCGCAGGTCTTTTGCGAACAGCCTCCAAACCTTCTAAAACTTTAATACTATCAGCGTTATACGTCTCTGTCATAGCAACTTTTTTAACTCCTTAAACCCATTCCACTTTCTAATTTTTCATCCAATAATTTTTTTATATTTTTAACGGCATCACAATACACAAATAATTATCGCCTTCTGCCGGTTTGATTAAGGTTGGTTTTAATCCAGCCCCAACTTCCATAATTATATTTTCCATAGATATAACTGAAACGGCATCAATAACATAATTCACATTGAACCCAACATCCATATCTTCCCCAGTATAACCAATGTCGATTTCTTCTGTCGCTTCACCAACATCCAAGTTTGTTGAATTAAGAGTCATTTTTCCGGAGGTAAAAGATATAATCACGCCACTGTAACGTTCTGAAGAAACAACATTCATTCTTTTTAAAGCATGAAGAAATAATTCTTTATCCAAGGTCACGCTCACACCTTTTTCTGCGGGAATTACTCTTTTATAATCAGGATAATCAGCATCCACCAGATTGACTTTTAGAATAGTATTCTCTGTTTTCACCACAAACATATTCTTATGAATACCAACACTGACATTTTCATGAACATCTGTTAATTTTTTTACTTCCATTAATCCTTTACGAGGAATAATAATCCCTTTGGTCATCTCAGGACAGGGTTCCGCAGTATTGACTTTGGCAACCGCCAGCCTGTGCCCATCCGTCGCCACCATCCGCCAGATATGAGTCGTTCCATCAGAAGTTGTTTCCAGTAAAACACCATTTAGATTCTTTCTACTTTCATCAAAAGCCATCGCAAAAGATGTTTTATTAATTAAATCCTTAATGGCTGATCCGGGAATGTTAAAAAATTGTACATTCTCACTGTCCGCAACACTGGGAAAATCATCCGCGGAAAGCCCTGGTATTTTATAAACAGCCCTTTGACACGTTACCTTCACGATATTATTAGCGCTTTTTGTAAAATGAATAATATCCCCCTGAATTTCTCTAACCATCTCGTAAAGTTTTTTAGCAGATAAGGTAATTTCACCTTTTTCCACTATATCCGCGTCATAATCAGAAATAAGGCTAATCTCACGATCCGTGGCAATGATTTTTAGCTTATTGTGCTCTGTTTTTAAAAGCACGTTATTTAAAATGGGTGTTGTTGTTTTTTTCTCGACAATACCTAATGTTTTTTGAATACCATCCAAAAAGGTATTTCTATTGATTTTAAATTCCATCATCGCCTCCCATTATATTATTTCTTTTTTATTTTTTCTCTTTAATATAAATAATTAGTATTAGTAATAAGCCTTGTGGATATGTTGATTACTATATTTTTTAGTATTATTTCAACCCTCTTTACTTATAAACCCTGTGGAAGAAATGTTTAAATCCCTACGACGTTTTATTGATAACACTGTCTTCAATGTCCTGAACCATCTTTTTAAAATTTGAATCGGTGTCTATTATATTTAAAATTTTATTATTAGCGTAAATCACAGTTGAATGATCGCGGCCGCCAATTTTTTGACCAATATCCGGGTAGGAGAAATTTGTCAATTTCCTGGCGAGATACATAGATATTTGCCTGGCTAAAACGAGATTTTTGTTTTTATTATGGGCTTTAATATCCGCAATTTTTATATTCATTCGACCTGCGACCACTTTAATAATTTCTTCCACACTAACTTCTTCTTTATTATTATGTTTAACTAGTTTTTTAAGCACCTCCTTCACTAAATCCAAATCTATTTCTCTATTAGTGAGAGAGGAATAGGCGGAAATGCGGATCAAAAAACCTTCCAATTCTCTAATATTAGACTCGACATTGGAAGCGATATAATGAGCAACGGTAGGTGATAATTCAAGTTTACTTTCCTGCATTTTCTTTTCGATAATCGCAATTTTTGTTTCTATTTCAGGTAGTTGAATATCGGCTATCAATCCCCACTCAAACCGGGATCGCAATCTTCCCTCTAAATTAGGGATATCTTTTGGAAATTTATCGCTGGTGACGACAATCTGCTTACCGGAATCGTGTAACGTATTAAATGTATGAAAAAATTCTTCCTGGGTTCTGTCCTTGCCCGCCAAAAACTGAATATCATCAATTAAAAGACAGCCGATATTACGGTATTTTTCACGAAATTTTGGCATCCGGTCATAACGGATCGAATTAATCATTTCATTCATAAAGGCTTCCGCCGAGACATACATGACATTTAAATCAGGATGAGATGCGTTTGTCATCAGACCAATTGCATTGAGCAGATGAGTTTTTCCTAAACCTGAACCGCCGTAAATAAAAAGAGGGTTATAATTTTTAGCCGGCTGCTTGGCCACGGCGATGGAGGCGGCATGAGCAAACTGGTTGGATGGGCCGATCACAAATCGGTCGAACGTATAATTGCTGTTTAAAAAAGAAATATTTTTGTTCCTGGCAACCGGAGCAGACGAGTGATGATTTTGGCCCTGCTCAAAAGGCAGTACGGCAGCTTCCTGCTTTTTTTCCTTATCTTTACTCAACATAAAATCAATATCAACACTGATACCGACTACACTGTGCAGAGAGTTTTTAATCAGGGATAAATAATTATCCATCAGCCAGTCCTTAAAAAATTTATTGGGGACGCCCAATTGGACACATTTATCTTCCATCGCCACGATTTTGATGGGTTTTATCCAGGTATCAAAATTCTGTTTTGATACTTTTTCCTGAATGATTTTAGTGGCTTTATCCCAAACAGATTCCATTATAAACCTTTTATAAACAATGCTATCAACAAGTGTTGATAAGTCTTTTTATGATTTTAATCCCGCTGTTGCGGGACGAGCGTTAATTCTCCGCAGCAAGCTCGCGAGGTGGTTGATTTACAATTCATCCAGAAGGTAACGCGCCAGACGGTTCAGCTCATCCATTGAGGTGTAGGTAATTTCAATTGCACCTTTTTTGGATGAACCCTTAAGTTGCACCCGGGCCATACATTTTGTCGTCAATGACTTTTCCAGATCCGCCATAAAACGATCTTTAACAGTGATCTTTTTTTCCTCAGGTTTTTGTTTTAACTTATTAATTAATTTTTCAGTTTCCCGGACGTTGAGTCCCCGCTTTAAAATAATATCCAGGGCTGCCATTTGTTCTTCTTGTGACGTCAGCGCCAAAATACCGCGCGCGTGTCCCGATGTGATTTTTTTTTCCATCAGGGCGGCTTTGGCTTTGGCCGGCAGCTTTAAAAGTCGGACCGTGTTGGCGATTGTTGAACGGTCTTTACCGACTCGGGCGGAGATTAACTCCTGGGAGAGGTTAAATTTCTCCATCAGCGTGACGTAGGCGTCCGCTTCTTCCAGGGGATTGAGCTCTTCACGCAGCAGATTTTCAACCAGAGATAATTCGGCAGCTTCTCGATCGGAGGCTTTCCGAATAACAATCGGTACATCCTTCAGGCCTGCCGCCTGCGCGGCGCGCCAGCGTCTTTCTCCGGCGATAATTTCATATCCGGAATCAGCCTTGCGGACAACAATCGGCTGAATGATACCGCTTTGCTTGATGGAAGCGACCAGTTTCTTTTGTTCTTCGTCGTTAAAATTCTTACGGGGCTGGTATTGATTCGGACGCAACTCCTCAATTCCACAGCTGTTGGCGGTTAATTTCTTGCCGGTATCGCTGTCGAGCAGATCCGAAAAAATAGCGCCAAGTCCTTTGCCCAGCGCGTCTTTTTTTTGCGCCATTTATCTTTCCCCCTGAAGAATTTCCCGTGCCAGTTCCATATAGGCAATCGCTCCGCGCGATTTGATATCATAAAGAATTATAGGCAAACCGTGGCTGGGGCTTTCCGAAAGCCGCACATTGCGCGGAATGATCGTTTTAAAAACCTTATTGCCCAGATGTTTGCGGACATCTTCCATCACGCGATGTGATAATGAATTACGCACATCGAACATTGTCAACAAAATGCCGCCTAAGGCTAATGCCGGATTTAAGTTAGCTTTTACTAATTTCACGGTGTTGAGTAAGTATCCCAATCCTTCCATGGCAAAATACTCACACTGTAAGGGAACAATCAAAGAATCAGCAGCGACGAGAGCGTTGACCGTCATGAAGCCAAGTGACGGCGGGCAATCAATTACTATAAAGTCGTAGGCCCTGTCCAGCGATTTTAATATCTGACGCAGGCGGACTTCGCGGTCTTCCAGGTGAACAAATTCAACCTCCAGACCAATCAGATCCTGGTTGGACGGAATCATTTGCAGATTGGGGAGAGCCGTCTGCACAATAACCGAATCCAAGGTGACCTGCCCGATCATGGCATGATAAAAATTCGCTTTTTCATAGCGTACTCTGTCGATGCCGAGGCCGCTGGTGGAGTTGCCCTGCGAGTCAGCGTCAATGAGCAACGTTTTCTTATTTGCCGCGGCCAGAGAGGCGGATAAATTAATAGCTGTCGTCGTTTTACCGACGCCGCCTTTTTGATTTGCGATGCATATGATTTTATTCATTATTTATGTGTAAGTCTTCCGAAGATTCCTTTTGGAAAAACTTGTGCAAGGACTAACATAAAAAATGGGTTTTTAGAAGGCTTTTTTACTTTATTTTGTCTTTTGGAAGATAATAATTTTTCGCGGCGGACCCAAAAGCGGCATAATTATATCATATTGAAATACTTGACATATTTTAGATTCTTTTCCACCAGCCAAGGCCGCGTCCAATTCAGCGGAAACATCCGGCCCTTTTAAAGTTATCAACAACCCGCCCGGGGCGAGAAAATAGTCTCCCAGCGGCAGCAAATCGGGCAGTTTAAGCGCAGCCCGGGAGATAACCACATCGAATTTTATCCGCCATGTTTCCGTCCGGACAACATTTTCCGTCCGGTCATGAAGTGTTTGTGTCTGGCCAAGATTCAAAGCGCGAATGATGTGTTTCAAAAAAGACACTTTTTTACGATTGGTTTCCAGGAGATATAGTTGTATAGACGGCAGGGCGATTTTTAAAGGAATGCCGGGAAAACCAGCGCCGCAGCCGATGTCGATCAGACGGACGTTTGAAGAAGTTATATATTTTGCGGCGGTCAGTGAATCCAGAAAATGGCGGGTTACAATTTCACCTGCCGTTTTTTCAGATATCAAGTTGGTTTTGGCATTCCATTTTAAGAGCTCGCTTTGATAAAGATCAAATAAGGCGATTTCTTTTTCGCCCAGTTCGACATCCAGGAGTCTGGCACCTTGCTGAAGTAAGAGCATATCTGAATTCATATTTGGGGAAATAACAAAAAACAGGCATCACCGCAAACGATAAATTTATGAGTATTCCATATTACAAAATTCTATTCACAAGACAGCTTCCGAAAATGCAGGGACTTTGGGATGGTGCATTCTGGCGACATACGCAACCTTTGTCCGTGGGCTGCTTCCGTCCCGAAGGAAGCGATCACCGGCCGCGGACACAATGTAAGCTGCTGCATGATGAGCAAAATATTTATGGAATATTCCGCCTGGAAGATCGGTATGTCCGCTGCGCTCACACGCAATTTCAAAGCGATGTCTGGAAAGACAGTTGTGTGGAATTTTTTGTGCAGCCGAAAGAAGGCCTTGGGTATTTTAATTTCGAGTTTAATTGCGGCGGCGCGCTATTAGCGTCTTATGTGACAAACTCGGAGCGCGTCGATGGACGGCTCAAACAATCTGTGCCTTTGACACCGGATGATGACAAGCAAATCCGGCGCTTCGCCAGCCAGCCGTCTGTCGTTGAACCGGAGATCGCCCAGCCGCTGGTCTGGACGCTGGAGTTTTCTCTCCCTTTTTCTGTGCTGGAAAAGTATGCAGGATCATTGGGAACCGTCACAGGGCAAATCTGGCGCGCCAATTTTTATAAATGCGGCAATGAAACCTCCCATCCCCACTGGCTGTCCTGGGCGCCGCTTCCAGGCCGCAATTTTCACGATCCGTCAAGTTTCGGGAACCTTATTTTTGAATAATGATCCGTCTGTTCTTTCTCGTCATAA
>CAIVDK010000140.1 GCA_903904655.1 uncultured delta proteobacterium
ATAGGCCAGGCGCCGTTTGCCCCATTTTTCGGCTTTGGCGACGACCCCTTTGCGGTCGGTGATGATATTGGAAGACCGATCAATAATTGCAGTGATCTCTTCTTCCGTCAAATCCGTTTTGACAATAGTGATAACTTCGTATCTTTTCAAAATTTCCTCCTTTCGGCTCTAAAGCCCCTGAAGAAGTTCAGGAGCAAGGGGAGTCCATAAAAATTGTGATGGTGCCTTCTATACCAAGCTTAACAAGAAATCAAGAATTATTATGTTAGTTGTCGATGGCCTATGATTGTATCAGTGCTTTGTTCATTTTACGGTATCTCTCTGTGCTCATTGGGTTTAATGATTACCTTGATCGATTCCCGGCCATCGGAGATCAACTGAAAACCTTTAATAATATCAGTTAAGGCAAGCCGATGCGTGATCAGATCATCCACTACGATTTCGTCCGATTCGATCAGTCTCATTGCTTCGGTAATATCAGGAGGCCCGCAATAATAAGACGTGATGATGGTAATTTCCTTCATCCAGAAATCATTGACAGGAACAACAACCTTTTTATCAGGTCCGGGGACTGCAAACAGGACAATCACACCGCCCTTATCGACACATTTCCATGCCTGCTCCACTGCTGAATCAGCCGAGGCGCATAAAAACACGACATCGGCTTTTTTGCCATTTTCCGCAACCAATCGCTCCATAAAATTATTGGTTGCGTCGACGATGACGTCAGCCCCCATGTGTGCGGCAAATTCCAGTTTTACATGGTTAATGTCGGCGGCTATTACTTTACATCCTTTTGCCTTGGCCAGCTTTACGTGAAGCAGTCCGGTCATTCCACACCCGATGACCATTACAGACTGTCCCTTTTTTACAAAGGCCTGCCTTTGTGCCCTGACGACACAGGCCAGAGGTTCAATAAAGGTGCTTTGATCATAAGTAATATTTCCGGGCAGTAGATATGTTCCGCGCTCTACAAGAATTTCCGGAACCAGGATGTATTCGGCAAAACCGCCGGGAAGCCGTTCCTTAACCTCTGTGCATTGAGGATAGTGTCCGTTTTCGCAATAAAAGCATTTCATGCAGGGCACTTTAGGAGCGATAAATACCCGGTCGCCTAATTTATATTTATTGACGGAATCGCCGAGGGCGACAACCTGCGCGCCTATTTCATGACCTTGTACCAGCGGCGCTCTCGGGAGCCGGTACCATTCGACGATATCGCTGCCGCAGATGCCGCAGGACATAACCTTGACCAGCATCTCTTTGGGGCCGGGTATCGGAGTGGGTACTTCTTCAATCCGGATATCGTTGTTATTATACCAGTAGGAAACTTTCATTTATTTTTCAAGGTGTTATAAAGATCAAAAGCTTTTGCCGGAGTCTCGTTGTCATGGACAACGGCCCGCACCGCCTGAATCATGGCAATCGGCGCCTCGGACTGGAAAATGTTACGCCCCATGTCAACACCTGCGGCGCCTTTCCGAACCGCATTATAAGCCATGGTCAGGGCTTTATGCTCCGGTATCTTCTGTCCGCCGGCCATTACAATCGGCACAGGGCAGGATGCGGTAATGGTCTCGAAATCTTCATCTACATAGTAGGTTTTGATATAGTGGGCGCCCAGCTCAGCGCATATCCGGCAAGCCAGCCGGAAGTACTTCGCGTCCCGGGCCATATCCTTGCCTACCGCTGTCACCGCAAGGGTAGGAATGCCGTAACGATTGCCGATATCAACCATCCTGGTCATGTTGATGATCGACTGCCTTTCATATTCGCCGCCGATAAAGACCTGAACAGCCATGGCACAGACATTTAAACGGATAGATTCTTCGATATCAACAGCAATATCTTCATTGGACAACTCTTTGAGAATGCTGGCGCCTCCGGAAACCCGAAGCACAATGGATTGAGAAGTGGAA
>CAIVDK010000141.1 GCA_903904655.1 uncultured delta proteobacterium
CAGACGCGAAACCAAATATTATCGGGATCAATCGGAAATGATGGCCAAGTTTTTAAGAATTTTAGGCACGTCGCTGACGATCATCTTTTCCATCGGCGCAATCATCGGCGCAATGATCACCATGTATTCCGCCGTCGCCAATCGCACGGCGGAAATCGGCACGCTGCGCGCCCTGGGCTTCCGCAGGCGCAATATCCTGCTGGCTTTTCTGACCGAATCACTGCTGCTGGGCTTCATCGGCGGCAGCCTGGGGTTGTTTTTCGCCTCGTTCATGCAGTTTATCACAATCTCGACGGTGAACTTTCAGACGTTTTCGGAGCTCGCTTTTAAATTTACGCTGACGTCAGGTATTGTCGTGCAGTCGATGATATTCGCGCTCGCGATGGGATTGATCGGCGGCGTGCTCCCGGCGTTGCGCGCTTCGCGGTTGAAAATCGTAGACGCTCTCAGAGCCACCTGAATATATTTATCAGTTTGAATATCCCTGTCTGATTTCTGGCAGCAGAATGAAATATTCTTCCACCAAGAGAAGTATGCCACAGGCAAGATTCAAATATAATTTGTAGATATTATTTCTATTGTTGTGATATGCAGCGACTCATGAGTAATACACAATTAATGTTTAGTTTCAGCGATATTGCACGCAAATTTATCGTACCGTCTTCCGAGGTAGCGATTGATTCTTTCTTCCCTGAAGAAGAGGCAAACAGGCTTGCCAAGATTGAATCATACAATAAGCACCTGTTTCGTCCCAATACATATCTTCATAAGTGGTGGGCAAGGCGTTCAGGCGTTACATTTCGTTATATTCTCAAACAGCTATCCACTGACCCTGATCAACGTAATTTCTATGTGCCGGGGGGGTTGGAAGGGTTGACTATCCTGGATCCGATGATGGGCGGAGCAACGACCCTGCATGAGGCCATAAGGCTTGGGGCCAATGTTATCGGTTATGACGTTGATCCTATTCCCGTACTGCAGGCCCGTGCAACTTTGACCAACATCGACGTTCAAGAAAAACAGGTTATTTTCAATGCGTTTCTAAAAAAACTGGATCAGGAGTTGTCCCCCTATTTTGATACATCATGTCCCTATTGTCATGAAAAAAGCGACATGCAATTCCTGCTTTATGGACTAAGGAGACGGATCAATGATAACGAAGCTGTTTTTGTGGACTCTTTCACTCTGCGAGCGGAGACAACAGGAGAAAATAAAACCATCCATGATTTCTATCCGTCTCTGGAAATTACACGCGGAAACCGTACATGGTCATTGATTGATAAGGACGAAGCCAAGAAAAGCGGAGCAAACAATAAGAATTCTGAGCTTTTGGGAATTCCTTTTATGGATCGTTATGTTCCTCTAGTCATGGTAGGTAAATGCGCTCGTCATGATCAATTTTTTAAGGCCCCTGATCAAAATGATCTTCAAAAAATCGATAACGCAGTCTCAAGAGTAGCTAAATTAACCTTTTTAGCGGATAATGATTTTATGGTTCCTCAAGGGCCAAAATCATCAGATTTGCTCGCGCGAGGTGTGACGAATTATTTTAACTTGTTTTCCCCCCGTCAACTTATCTATCTGTCTGAGGCAAAGCGGTGCATTGAAGAAACAGCCCCTGAACACCGGTTGTGGCTGGCACTGCTCATCTCTACCTCTTTGGAATTTAATTCCATGCTGTGCGGCTATAAAGGCGTCGATCAGCGAAGGCCAGGAGCCATACGCCACGTTTTTTCTCATCATGCGTACTCTTTCCCATGGACGGCATTAGAAAACAATCCTGTTTTCAAGGCTAAAACCTCCGGTACGCTGCTCAATTTATTTGATAAACGCATCTTAAAAGCGGGTATATGGGCACATGCACCGGTAGAACGTAAATGGACGGGCGCCAAGTGGGACAAGGTCATTATTAATGGCGAATTCGATGTAGGGCACGAATGTGAATCTCTTGATGAATTTACGGGAAAAACGCACTCCTTCATCGTTAAACAAAATGATTCTTCGGTTATGCCATTGCCCGATCAATCCATTGATTATGTCGTCACTGATCCCCCCTATTTTGATAATGTCCAGTACAGCGATTTGTCTCATTTTTTCCGCTGTTGGCTCCGCTGGTTCTTACCTGATCAAGCTGATTGGCATTATCAGCCGCACCTGTCCGCAGTGGCTGAATGCCAGGAGAATGAATCGAAATTCGGGAATGTTCTCGCTAAAATCTGGCAGGAGTGTCATCGCCTTCTCATCAAACCGCATGGTAGGCTGATCTTTACTTACCATCACTGGCGAGCCGCCGCTTGGTCGCAACTTACCATAGCCCTTTCCAGTTCACGCTTCAGACTGATGAATAGTTATATCGTTTGTTCCGAGAATCCTATTTCTGTCCACATTAGAAGCCTTCACGCCCTAAAGCATGACGCTATTCTTGTGCTGAAGCCTTGCGATTCAGATGATGAAAGGCGGTGGAAAGAACCGGAAAAGTTACAAACAAATGACAGTGAGGCATTTTGTCGAGGTTGTGCGCAATATCTCGGTTGGATCCTTGAACAAGACTTTAATCAAGCCGAGATTAACCATTTATGGAAAGATTTTATTGGGAGCGACTAATGGCCAAATACCCTTCAGAGATTTTTGGATTTTATTTGCGGAATATATCGCTTGACGCTAATGATTCGCGAAGGAAATTCTGGTGCCCATTTCATGGATCAAAGTGTTATAAACAGAGCAGACTTCTTGACACCCCTTTTGGTGTCTGCACCGCTCATGTTGAAGGACAGGAAATAGCCTTATGCCCCCGGCGGTTTTTGGAGAAAAATAAAGTTTTCCAGACAATTGCTATCTCCCAGTTCGGAACAAGTGAGAATGTTCTTGTCTTTTCAGAAGTTGGTTTACCTGGGATAGGAAATTTCGATTTTGTGATGGTTAAACACAAACCATTGAGCGCTCAGATTGATGATTTTGTTGCTGTCGAATTTCAAACAGGTCAAACAACCAGCACGGGCCAACTTGTTAAGGGATTTAAAGATTTCATGTCCGATCGTCGCATCTCGGAGGGCGTTTCCTACCATTTCGGAATTAATATGTACGACATCTGGAAAAGAACATTTACCCAGATCCTGAACAAGGGCATTATCATGGAGAAGTGGGGAAAGAAAATATTCTGGGTGGTTCAAGATCCGGTATTTAATTATTTTAGGCAAAAGTTCAGATTATCAGAAATGGGATATAATAAGAGTGATTGTTCAGTGTTTTCCCTTTATGACCTAAAGGCAAGTGGTAATCGTCTCGAACTGATTGCTACCAGAATGTTTTCTTCAACAGTGGATGCCTTATTTGACGCATTTCGCAGAAACGACGATATACCCCCGGTAGAAAAATTTATAGAGAGGCTAGAATCAAAACTAAGCGGCGACATGAAAATTGCCCTGCATCTTGGTCGGGAAAAAACACCCTCGAAGTTCGATGCCCCAAAACCTGGCCCCACGGGATGCATTCGTGAGCCATCAGACGAATATTAGGAAGATTTCAATGTCATTTTTTCATATTACGTGCACAGGGTTCGAATAATATCTTTCGTCATCTTGATTCCCAAAAGCAGATTTGTAATGGAAATCCGCTCGTCGATGCCATGGACGCGGCCGAGATCCATGCGTTCCAGAATCATCGGTGTAA
>CAIVDK010000142.1 GCA_903904655.1 uncultured delta proteobacterium
GGGCCTGTCAAATATGATTTGCTGAAAGTCGCCTGTGATTCAGCTCATCGCAACGGAATGCGCTTCGACGTGGTTTATAAGCCTTTTGAAAGCGGCTTGTACTCCTCTCTGCCATTTAGCTTTCCCCATTCTGCTGATGACCGGATTATCAAAAATGAAAACGGGATAGTGCATTCTGTGCGCAAATTTGTTGCAGAGAACCCGCAGTATCGAATCGCGCGAAGGAAAGGTGACGGCGAAGATCCTGGCGGGAAGCTTGCGGAAATTAGGCTTGTGAAATTTGATGAAAATGAAATCCAATTCAGCCCGGATGACATTTCCTTCTGGTACAGCAGCACAAATGGCAACTTTAAAAAATATGAAGGAAAGCTTGAAACCTCTGTCTCTAAAGAATGGAAATTATACTATCCGTATGACGATAAATTAAGCACACTCCTGAGTTTCAAGGGTTTTGATCTGCCAGAAGATGTAAAATATGTTGAAGTGCGCTGTAATAAACTGAGAAAGAACGGGAGTTTTTCCAACCATATCGAAAGTATAGTTGAACTGGTAAATGACAGGAGCGAGACAATCCCCTCAGCACCTTCAACTATAAACCCTGACCCGAAAAAAATGTACACGACAGCTAAAAATATTTCTGACCTTGGTATTACCGATTACCTGAATAAGCCTGAGGTTAAGGAACTTCTTAAAGACTATGATACTTTTAACAAGCACTTTGAGGAAAATTGCAAGGGGATGTATCGCTTTGAGCCGCAGTGGGAAATCTTTGCCCTCGACAGTGAAAACACTGGGGTGATTTGTGTCTGCCGGGGAAAACCCATGCAGCACCCCGGCGCCTTGCACCCCATATACCCGGAAGTACGGCAAAGCTGGATTGATGACATACAGTATTGCATCGACCGCGGCGTCGATGGCGTAAATATCAGGGTATCCCGTCATGGCGGCATGAATGAACCATGGGCATACGGCTTTAATGACCCCGTCATTGAAAAACTTAAAAACAAGGATGACGTATATGAAGCCGCAGTGGTTAACGGCAAGGCATTTGATGCTTTTATGGAGGATGCCGCCGAGCTTCTGCACACGAACGGAAAGGAAATAGGCGTCCATCTTTGCGGATTTATACTGCGCTCCGCAGACAGGATAATGGCCACGACAAAACCAAGCAACTTTGTCTGGAACTGGGAAAAATGGGTGCGTGAAATTGTTGATTATACGGAATTCCATAAGACCAACTTTTTTAAATTCCACAATGCAAAAGAAATTATCGATCATTTCGGTTACGTCTTGACGGAGGCCGGTAAACCCTTCATTTACCAAAGCGGACAAAGTGGTGCTGTAACGCATTATGAAAAGCCACATCGATTTCTCGCTTTTGAAATGGATTGGGTCAAAAACCATCCTCACATCACCTGTTATAATTTATATGAAACAGCAAGTGTTTTTAAAATTAATCAGAATGGCGTTTATGAAGGAAGTCCGCATATTCGGGATCTTGTGAAAAACAACTGGGAATAATTCGCCAAAGGAGGCGTGATGTTTAACAAAAATACACTAAACCATTACCATTTCATGGCGAAGGTGGCGTTGGTACTTTCGCTTCTTATCGGAGGTGGCGATCTTTGGGCCGCTGGGAAACCGCCCACCGCGACAGCAGACTTAACGGGACTGGTTCTCGTTGAAAACGGTGTCAGCCGGGTTCCGATTGTCGTCTTCAAGGATGCCCCGCCGTTCACGCGCCGCGCCGCCGATGAACTCGCGCAGTACATTGAGAAGACCAGCGGCGCTAAGCCGCAGATCATCGAAGGCGATCCGCAGCCGACGCCGGCTCATGCCATCTGGGGCGGCTACCAGCCAAGGCCGCCGCACAGGCCAAATGGGAGCAAGTCTGGAAGGAAATCACACTGATCAAGAAGGACTATCCCTTCGCGATTAGCGCCTCCTATGTTAGCCCCGACAATAAGTACCTGCAACAATACAGCCCCGATCAGAAGCTCGAGGTGCTGATGGAAGATAAACCGGGATTTAAGTAAGCAATATGAATATTTAAGGAGAAAGGTGAATGAATCTTACGACGGCTTTTAAAAGCATGACTCAGGCATGCAACCGCAAAGTCTTTGTCCAGGCCGGGGATCCGGTCGGGATTCTGGGCGGCGCGGACGGACGTTATCGCCGGGAGGGCGATGCGCTCGTGGTGCTCCCGGACGAACGCTGGGGCAACCCTGTCAGTGCCGATGCCTGCCTCGATGAAAGCGATTTTCATATCCACGCCCGGCTGACGCTTGATCGTCTGACCGGCACGGGCGCCTCGGTTCTTCTGGGCGGCCACTATCATTTCTCACATTCCCGGCCGGAAGGCAACTTCGCCTTCCGCATCTGCCTCGACGAAAACAGATATCCTGCGAGCAAAAGTTGCAACAAGCAAATGCAGATCGTTCAGGGAATGGTGCATCCGCGCAGGTCATGGTTCCTCGCCGATGACACTCAGGAAAAGAAGGTGGTTGGTACATGCCTTGATTATATCCGCCCCGGCGAACCGTTCGCGGTGGACATTTTCCGGCGGGGAGACACGTTGAGTTTCGAGATCAACAATCGGGAAGTTTTCCACGTCTGTCTGACCGATGGAAGCCGCCTTGCTATGGGACGCTGCGGCGATAAGGGCTGGCCGATCAGTTTTGGATTTATGCCCGGGCGCGGGACGCTCCGCATCCACGAATTTTGGGCTGAAGGCAGTTTTCCAGGACCGGCGTTTCCGACCACGGATGTCTGGCATTTCAATTTCGGCGGATATACCCATTACCGCATCCCTTCGCTATGCATGACCCCCGGCGGGCGCCTGCTCGCCTTTGCGGAAGCGCGCCACTCCCGCCCTTCCCGCTCCTGGGAGTGGGAATACGACCTAGTCAAGGACGAGGTCAACTGCTTGATGAAATATTCCGATGACAATGGCCTGAACTGGTCGGAACCGCAAACCGTGATCGACCTGGGCACGTGTTACGAGGCGCGCGATCCCTCCCCCCTGCTGGACCGCGAGACCGGGGAAATATTTCTTTTCACTCGGGGAGGTCCGTGGATGATATCATCGCGGGACGAGGGTCGGACCTGGTCGGAACCGCGTTCTCTGGCCGATGCCGCGCCAGGAGAGTTCAAGAGTTTCACCCCCGGCACAGCCAACAGCGCGATCCAGTTGCAGCACGGGCCGTTCCGGGGGCGTCTGTTGGCCGCACTCTACGAAAGGAGCATAATCGGCTTAATTTTCTCAGACGATCATGGCAAAACCTGGCAGCCGGGTGCCTTGATAGCCTCCAATGGCGTCAGCGAACCGTCAATTGCCGAACTCTCGGACGGCCGGGTGCTCGTGAGTCCCCGAGGTGGACGGGAGTGTGGACGTTTGTTCCTGTTCAGCGACGACGGAGGGGTTACTTTCTCCGAAAAGCGTTACGAACCGGCCATACCGATGTTCAGTCAGGGAGAAATTCTTGCCTTGGAACCGGTGGACGTGTGCGGCCAGGGAAAGGTTCGACCAATCATTTGCTGCGGTCCGGCCGAAAATAAAACCAGGCTGACTCTGATGGTCACTCTGGACGACGGCAGGACGTGGCCGATATCCCGGGTGATCGACGACGGTTCGGTCGCCAATTCGGCGATGGTCGCGCTGCCAGGCGGAGATGTTGGCGTACTTTACGAACGGGACAAATACCGGCGTCTGACTTTCCAGCGTGTTGATATGAGCACAGTGCTTAAGAGCTAGGCTGAAGATAAAAAGCGGAGTGCGAGGTTGTTAAAGCCCTTCCTGATGAGATAAAGTACATTTGGCAGATTCATAAAAATTTAGAAAGAAGCAAACTTTTGAGCTGATTTCAAAACTCCCAAAAACGGTTGTTGTGGAAACAAGCCACGTTGGAGTTCATACTTTGGTTTGTTTTAGTATTTAACAGGTTATGCAAGCTAAAGCTTGTACTCCAACTAAAGAAATCAGCTCAAAAGAGGCAATTTTGAAATTGCCTCAAAGTATAAAAAAGAAAGGTGAGTATGAAAAGAATTTTGCTCACGGCGATGATTTTATTTTCGGGTGCATCCCTTTGGAGTGCGACAAAGACTGAAGAGCTTTTATTGGTGGAAAGAAATGTGAGCGTGCTGCCTATTTCCGTGGACAAGAACGCTTCGCAGGAAACCATGCAGGCTGTGAAGGAGCTGGCATCGTACATCCAGAAAATAAGCGGGGCCGAGGTGGATATCATACTTAATGATTCGACAAACACTCCTGCGCACGCCATCTGGGTCGGTGCACAGCCAAAAATTGAAAACGCTTTTCCAAATTTGAAGTTTGAGTTCCAGCATCCCGAAGAAATCCTCTTGACCTGTAACGGACAGGATGCCGTAATCATTGGACGGGATCTGAAGATCGGCGACAAACAAATGGAATTTGGAACCGCA
>CAIVDK010000143.1 GCA_903904655.1 uncultured delta proteobacterium
CCGGGACTTGGATAAAAACCATAAGTGTCAAGGGTTGAGAGCTTTTGATTCAAATCCTTGTATAGGGGCAGGGCTTCCGGGCCGAACATCATGGCGACGGAGGTGCGGGTAGAGCCAGCCGGGGTGTAAGCTTTCCGGTTCCAGAGGTAATCAGACAATGTGGCAATGGCGGGATAGTCTGAATTGCCGTTTGCATTAAAAAGATAGGCGTCAACATCATCGAAAAATTCCTGATAATGCCATTTGCCCCAGCAGTCATATTCATCACCGACATAGCATAACCAGTCCGCATGCGGGGAATCCTTGGTGTTCTGCCAGAAGACGGGTTTACGCTTGATCAGGTCGCTTATCCACTTTACCTGCGTCTGATTCACTTCCCTGCTTTTTACCCTGGGACCGCTCCAGAAAATCTTTATTTCAGGGTCAAGCCTGTCGCCCACCGCCTTTAGATAGTCCTCACGGTTTTCCGAGTAGGTGTTTCCGGAATCCGGTCCCCAGTAAAACGGTGGACAGACCAGCATTCGGAATTCAGGAAACTGTGCTTTAACTGTCTGATAGAGACGGGTGATAAAATAGATGTCGGCTTCGCGGGCGCTGCCGAATTTCTTCATGTCCGCCTCCGTAATGGGTATACGGAAGTCGTCCAAGGCCAGGTAGAGACCGCCTTTGTTTTTCGCAATCAAGCAGGCATAGTCATGGATAATCTGGAAATCCTTTTCATCAGAGCATTCAAAAATATAATTTTTCCCGCCTGCAACCCCCATTGGCGCAATGGAGGCGTACCATTCTATTTCCAACGGGGAAAGCAGACGACCCATGTTTTCAATAATGCTTTTTTGCAAATCAGTCGGCCCGTTCCGCCAAGTCTCGCGATACAAAGGCCTCCATAAACTGCAGAATGAAACCATATTGATCTTGCAACTGATCAACCAGCTGAAGGACATTTTGTCACCATGGAACGGCGCGCTGATAAAGCCGCGTTTTGCGACATCCGGCCAGTCGCTTATTTCGGCTTCACGGAAAAACGGCTTGCCGTTTTCCGTCTTGACCAGCTGGTTAAACGAGGAGGCCGCCCATAAATTGCCCTGAAGGTCATGCCCCTTCAGGCAGATGATTTTCTTGCCGTTCTTCTCAATAACACTTATGGCATATCCCTGAGGTTTCTCCGGAGCGGAAATCTCACAGCCTTCATTGTCGCCGATTGAAATCAAAACACCTTCGGCTTCAGCCAGGGATTTTACCGTTCCGACTTTGCCGCCGCATTCCTGTATCCTGTTGCGGACGGTATTCAGGATTATATCTTCCTTGTCGAGACCTTTGCCTGCAAGGATGCTGACTTTTTCCAGCGCCAGGAACGTTTCCTTGTAAACCGCCTTTTGCGCTTCGGGAAAAACTTTTCCGGTGTAATACGGGAAGCCTTCCGGCTTTTTTTCGTAATCGGCGGGATTCACGGCCAAACCGCTTAAGGCGAATAATACAGAAAACACACTTGACAAAAGAACTTTATTTGTCATCTGGACACATCCTTTCCATCTGCTTTACTGTTGTCTTTTTCCTGATAAAATGTGACCGTCTTTGTTTCCTGTCCTTTTGCCTGAGCGGCGACAATGTCGCAGAGGCCGTCCAGATTGACATCTTTGAAGGTAAGAACCGTAAACGCATGACCTGGCGATGCTTCCAGAATCCTGTCCGCCTCGTCAAGTTTTTTGCCCTTAATGGCTTTCGCACCGGAAAAAATATAAGCTTTGCTTCCGGACATTAACACCAAATCATTACGCTTATCGTTATCAAGATCAACGGCATATAGCTGGTCAGCCGCCTGGGAGAAAAGCAGCTCCGGTTTCTGATCGTTGGAAAACTCGCATGGGCTTTGCTGGATAAATGCAAAAACCCCTTCTTTGGCGGCAAAGACTATATCCAGACGTCCATCACTGTTAATGTCAATTACAGCAGGGGGAACTTGCCATAATAATTTTTTTTCTGTGTTCAGCTCATAGAAAAATTTTGCAGCTGCCGGGACAAGCATACCAACTGGATTAATAGGTCCGCCATAGATGCGGATCGAGGGATTTACATTCCCGACAAAAATCAGGTCTGTGCTATCGTCGTTGTTGATGTCTATTGCCGTCACTGCGGCATTGTCGTTGTTTTTAGGGCCGCATACATAACCGTTGGCGAATTTGCCGTCCTTCATCATGCTCCGCAGTCCGGGACCGGTGAGAAAAGTATATTCCCCTTCTGCCAGTTTAACGGTGAGCAGTCCGCTGTTGCCGGTATTTCCGTTGACCAATTTTTCGGGGTCTTTGAGGTTATTTTTGCCGCTGAAAAGAAATACCGTACGGGGAATATGAGAATATATCGCCAGATCATTTACATTATCGCCGTCTAGGTCTTTAATGATTACGCCATTACAA
>CAIVDK010000144.1 GCA_903904655.1 uncultured delta proteobacterium
CTGCCGCTCATTTTGCAAAAGCTTATTAAACGTGATTTATCCCCATTCATATTGTCACGTTTCCTGAACGATATCATCTTGGCGGTTGAGCGATCGCGTCACGCGTAACACTTCTTCGGTCGTCGTGATACCGGCCATGACTTTCTGAATACCATCCTGCTGCAACGTAATCATGCCCTGCATGACGGCCAATTCATTAATCTGATTGGCGTCGGATGTTTTCAACACCAATCTTCGAATATTATCATCCACAACCATAATTTCAAAAATCGCCGACCGTCCCCGGAAACCAGTCTGCATGCAAAGATTACAGCCTTTTTTCCGGTAAAAGGTATTGTTTTGCAGCACCGACAGATTGAGCCCGAGGTTCGCCAATGTTTCTTCATCGGGCGTGTAAACTTCCTTGCAGTGCAGACAAAGAACGCGGACAAGACGCTGCGCGATAATCGCCACAATCGAGGAGGTCACCAGAAACGGTTCAATGCCCATGTCAATCAGGCGTGTCACGGCGCTGGCCGCGTCATTGGTATGGAGCGTCGAGAACACCAGATGTCCGGTCAGCGACGATTGGATGGCGATTTCGGCGGTTTCCCGGTCGCGGATCTCTCCAATCAGAATCACGTCCGGATCCTGGCGGACGATGGAACGAAGTCCGGCGGCAAAGGTCAGATCGATTTTGGGATTGACCTGAATCTGCCCGACGCCGTCCATTTGATATTCAATCGGGTCTTCAATGGTGATGATATTGATTTCCGACCGGTTGATGGTGGAAAGCGCCGCGTACAACGTGGTGGTCTTGCCGCTGCCGGTAGGACCGGTCACCAGAATGATGCCGTACGGCGATTTAATCAGGCGGTTGAGTAGTTTGATGCGTTCATCGTGCATCCCTAAATCCGACAGCATCAGGATATTGCCGGATTTGTCCAAAAGACGCAGCACCACGCGTTCACCGAAAGCCGTGGGAATCACGGACACGCGCACATCGACCAGACGGTCGGCAATTTTTAATTCAATCCGGCCGTCCTGCGGCAGGCGTTTTTCGGCGATATTAAGCTTCGCCATAATCTTAAGACGGGACGTGAGCGGTGACTGAATCCGGCGCGGAAGGCTCAGGATATTATATAAAATACCGTCAATCCGGTAACGGATTTTTAAATTGCCGGAATAGGGTTCGACGTGAATATCACTGGCCCGGTCTTTGATTGCGCCGGAAACCAGCAGATTCACCAGTTTGATAATCGGGGCGTCGCTGGTTTCATCGAGCAGATCGGCTGTTTCGCTGATTTCCGAAATCAGGTCGTCGGCCGTCGATTCGCTCATTTCTTCAAAGTAATCCTTGGCGGAAGAACGGCTCATGTCATAGGCCAGATTAATGGCGGCCGTAATCGCGTCCTGCGTCGCCAGCACCATGGGCAGATTCTGTGTTTGTAAAAGCAGGCGAAGGTCGTCGGCGGGCTGAAAATTGGCGGGATCATTGATGGCAATCACCTGGGCCTCGGCGGTGATGATCGGGACCATCTTGTGTTTTTTTAAATAGTGGATCGGGACGCTTTGCGTAAAATCGATGTTGATGCTCTCCATCGGCAGTTCCCGCCAGAAGGGAATGCTGAAATGCTCCGACAAAATACGCAAGAGCGGGATTTCATCGATGGCTTTCTTGCGGGTCAACAGTTCAAAAAATCCCGCGCCGCCCTTGCCTTTAGCGCTGTACGCTTCAGCCAGCGCTTCGGAGGACACGCCCGCAGCAAGCAACTTTTCATCCAGGGAAGAAACTCCCCCCCCCCCAGAAACGGCGGCATTTTTATCAATACCCGCGGAAATATTTAAGGCTGTATGAATTGTGGACATAAGCTATACTGCCTTTTTCGGGTTCAAGGTTTGGCCGGCGTGCTGTTTTTGTCGGTTTTTTCAACTCCGGACGGATAGGAATCCTGTTTTCGTTCATTCAACTTAATGATTCCTTCAACCACCTCACCCATGGTCTCTCTTTTTTCCAGATACAAGCCGGCAGCGTCCTGCTGTGTGCGGACAATCTGCGGCGTTAAAAAGATATACAAGTTTGTTTTTTCCCGTTTCACCGCCTTGGCCTTGAAAAGCCAGCCCAAAAGAGGGATATTGCCTAATAGAGGCACCTGATTTGTACCATCCTCCGTGCTGTCTCCCACCAGGCCGCCTATGACGATCGTTTCCTTATCTTTGATCACGACGGTGGTTTTCGCCGTTCTTTTCAGTGTGGTCGGTGTTGCATTTTTAGCATCGGATGTTACTTTGGTCACCTGCTGCAATATTTTTAGGCGGACAAAATTTCCCTCGTTGATATGCGGCGTGATAGTCAGGATGACGCCAACATCTTTATACTCATACGTGTTGTAATTAACCGGATACTGAGCAGATGGTGTCGTTGAATCTTGCCGGGTAATATAAGGTACATTCGACCCGACATTAATTTCCGCTTCTTCATTATCCAGCGTCATGATCTGCGGCGTCGAAAGAATCGACACATCTTTATCATACTTATAAGCCTGGACCATCGCGCCGATCGTTGGAAATATCAAGTCGCCGATTTTGATACCCGCGCCTAGAATCCCCATGGAAAAGCCACTGGGAAGCCCAATAAGTGTACCGGCCGCCGTAGTGGTAGCGGTTAAGCTCGACAGGACACCGGTGCCGGAACTAACAAAAGATCCGAGGGTAGTATCATTTACTGAGCCCGTCTTCCCAGCCGCGCTCCATTCCACGCCCAGCTTAAAATCTTTATTGGTATTAACTTCCATAATCAGCGCTTCAATATAAACCATCGGTCTCGGCACATCGAGCTGTTTGATAATATTTTCCAGAACTTTATAGTCCTCGCGTTCGGCCATGATAACCAATGTATTGGTGGCCTTATCCGGAACAATTTGAACATTTTTGGACACAACCGGCGTGGCAACCCGTTGCGCCACCGCGCCTGCCGCGCCGCCAGCGGCGCTAACCGTTTCTTTAATGATATTATTGAGCACCTTGGCCAGATCCTCGGCAATGCTGTTTTGCAGACGATAAACCTGAATATTGGACTCGCCGCGCGGCACGTCTTTATCCATCATCGCCACCAGCTTACGAACACTTTCCGTATCGGCGACACTGGCAAAGATAATCATGGAATTTGTTCGGGGATCGGCCACCATCCGAACCGGCGTGAGGTTAGGGCGGCGCTGCTGAAATACGGCTGTCATAGACTTGGCCACTTCCGACGCGGAGGCATTTTGCAGGGGTAGGTAGGTAATCTGTTCTCCCGCACCTTCCACATCCAGCGCTTTGACAATCTCCTGCAGTCGTTGAATATTGGACAGATAATCGGTAATAATCAAAATGCCCGCCGGCGGATAGGAAAGCACCGAACTGGATTTGGAAATAATCGGATCCAGAACACGCTTGACTTCATCAGGGTTGGCCCGTTCCAGTGCGATGATCTGTGTGACCATTCTGTCATCCGGCTCGGAACTATCCTTTTTAACCCTCGTTTCCACACTCTTTTCTCTCGCTACGGCCGACGGCACGATCTTGATCATATCCCCCACGGGAACCGTGGCAAAACCGTTGATTTCCAGGACTGATAAAAAAACCTTATAAACATCACGGAGTGGAATTTTCCGGGGTGAAAGAATCGTGACTTTGCCTTTGACTTTTTCATCGATGATAAAATTCTTGCCAGTGAGTTCGCTGATAAATTTCACAAAAACTTCAATATTCACGTTATCGAAATCCAGCGTGACATATTTATCGGTGGTTTTTCTGGTCGCAGGCACCGCGGGAGTTTTCTTTGCAGACACCATATCTTCTGCTTTGCGTAAAATGGTTTCCTGTCCCAAAACCGTTGATGGTGGCGCGGTTTCGATTTTAGTCTGCGGAGTTTCGGAAACGGATTGGGGAGTCTCCGGCGCGACTTGGCCTTGCGGTGGTGCAACAATTATCTTCTTGTCTTGTTGCGCTGCGGGAGACTTTTCCTTTACCTCGGCCTGCGAAGAAGGCGGCGTCATCGTTGCTGCCGCTTTGGCCGGCACTCCTTCGTCTATGCGCGCAGCAAATCCAGGCGCCGCCGCGCCCATTATAAAAACCACCGCCACCGCCAAGTGTAATATTAATGTTCCACTGTGGTTCTTCATGAATGCCATTTTACTTATCCCGTGCCTGTAGTATTTTGTTGAACGCAGGCAAATTAGCGAGGTTTTTAAAATCGTTGTCCCGGGCCGCCCATTGCCTGACGTCCGGATTAAAATCAATCGCGTTTTTCAGGTAAAACAGACTTTGTTTTGTATCATTTTTTTGAGCATAAAGACAAGCCAGATTATAATACGCGTCAACATAATTGTGTTGGATATCGAGGGCGTCATTAAAACGGATAATCGCCCACTTGTATCTCTTCAGCTTCAGGTAAACTACTCCCAGATTATTCAACGCCTGAATATGGCGTGGCTCCTTTTTGATAACTTCCTTGTAGAGCTCCTTAGCTTCTTTCAACTTTCCTTCGCGCTGCTTTTGCAAGGCCTGTTTGTAAAGGCTTTCGAGATCGGCCAGGGCTGGTTGGGGCGATGCTTCCTGTTTAATATTGTTATCAGGGATCACCGCGTTTTGTTTTTCTTCTTTTACTTCATCTGTTAGCGTTTTGCCCGCCGAGGGCGTCTTTTCAATTTTCGTGGAAAGCGGCGCGGCAACTTCAGCCGATGCCGAAGGCCGGTGAGTAGGCATTTTCCTGGCATCGGCGAAGGGTGTGTTCTGCTTGGGCCGGGCCGTCGAGACGCCCGGACTTTGAACAATCGTCATAGCTCCAGGGGTTTTGCGGATGGCCGGCCAAGTTAGCCATGCAATCAGGCCTGCGGCAAAGAAGAAAACAGCAATGAGACCGATGGCCAAAACCCTTATCCTTCTTGTCCCGGGCTTTTTGCCCTCTGCCGAAACAACGCCACCGTAAGAAGCGTAGGGCGACCCCTTTTCTTTCTGGGCTTTGTGCAAAGCGTCGTTTATGTAGCTCATAACTCCCCTCTGGTCAAGACATTCCGGTATTTTCAGGTGGTCAGCCGCTGCCATAATTTTTTTGTGCTGCTGATAGTCTTCTGGAAATACTCACTGCCTATATCCCTCGCTGCATGGCGGATGATTTTACGATCAATCTTCACGATATTTTTTGTATAGGCAATCAAGAGCGCCCTGTCGCAAAGCGCGTTGATCCGGCGCGGAATCCCTTCGGAAAAATCATACACCATGCGATATGCGCCTTTCGTAAACTGGATTTTCCCGGGCCCCCCGGCAACACTCAGGCGATGATGAATATAAGCGACGACTTCGCCTGCCGATAATGGCCTCAGATCATAGCGCACCGTAATTCTTTCGTTCAACTGCCGAAGGGCAGGCTTTCTCAACGTGGCTTTGAGTTCCGGCTGGCCGATTAGAATAATCTGCAACAGCTTTTCTTTTTCCGTTTCCAGATTCGACAGCATGCGAATTTGCTCCAGGACGCCGTGCGAAAGATTCTGCGCCTCGTCAATGAGCAGCACTGCGTTTCTACCAGCGGCAAAATTTTGCAGCAGAAAACTGTTCAAAGCGTCAACATAGGCTTTTTTTGTTCCGATCTCCCTGGGAATTTCAATGCCGAATTCCGAAACAACCGTTTCCAGAAGCTCGACATCGGAAATCGCCGTGTTGAAAATCAGGGCGGTTTCCACCGAGTCTTCCAGCAGATTAAGCAGTGTGCGGCAAAGGGTGGTTTTGCCCGTACCGATATCGCCGGAAATTAGGATAAAGCCCTTCTTCTCCTTAATGCCGTAAATCAGGTAATTGAGCGCATCGCGATGCTGCTCGCTTAAAAACAGATAGCCCGGCTCCGGCGACAGTTTAAATGGATTTTCTTTTAAACCAAAATATGCGGCATACATGGCTAGTCAAATCTCCCCGCGGCGGCCTTTTCAGTGAAAAGAATAGTTAATGGTCTCGTTTAGCCCGTTACGCATCAGATTGACGGATACGCTTCCGCCGGCCTGCATCACATTCACCAGTTGTAAAATATCGTCGGCACTTTCCAGTCTCTTATTATTCACATCCACGACGACGTCGCCGTTTTTCAGACCCAGCTTCTGATACAGACTGCCGGGCACAATATTAGAAACGACAAATCCCTGCTGAACGCCTTCATTTAAAAAAGGTCTGACAACCGCCTGGCTCATGATGGACTTTAAATCACCCAGGCTTTGCGTCACATCCTGGCGGCTGATGGCGATACCGCTTTCGGTTCCGCCCGGCCGGGGAGATCGTCCCATCAGGGGGCCTTCGGCGACTTCCTTGATCTTCATCACAAGCTCTTTTTCTCCGCTTTTCAAGATGGCCGTGTTGCGCGTTATGCGAATCAGCCTGGCGGAGCCGATCATCTCGCCCAAGCGGTAGAGCTTCTGTTTGCCTTTGCCTTTTTCTTCAACAATGGCATACCCCAGAGATTGATCGACCGCTATCGTCCCCTTCAAATCAAAAGCCGTATATTCCTCGCTGGGCAGAAAATATTCGCCCGCATTTTTATCAACAATCGCCTTGAGCGTCGTCAAAAATAAATTGCGCTCCGGAATGATGTTGTAGCGCTCTATGGGATGCCCCTGGCCTGAAAACATGGCAACGGCGGAAGTTTGTCTGGCGTCAATCGTCTGGCGGCCAACAACCTGTAAACTGATTATTTTATAAAAAATATCCACCCCGAGAAAAGACAAAATCGTGATCGCGACGACAATAAGCAAAGGCTTTGCGGCGTCCGCCAGCACCGAAAAGTCGGCCGGAATATCGGTAATCCGGTCAAACCATTTTTTAATCAGCCTTATGATATTTGTCCACATATCCTTCATGTCTTCTTGCCCTATGCCGCCGCCCTATCCTCAGATGTAGCGGAATGACGGACGGGCCAGCGTTCCACCCACCGTAACATTCATCTTGATTTTGCTTTTGCCGGCAATCTCCAGCACACCCTTCAAATTCAGCCGGCTTTCATCTAGCCGATCCGCAAGCAAAATACTGCCGTTTAAAAAGCAATTCATCTGCGCTCCGTAAATTTCAAACTTGTCGAGCGTCACGCTGCCATTTTTCAATTGCGCCTGAATCTCACCGCGATCAAACTCGATGCGTCTCATCCCCAGAAAGGGTTCCGTAAGCGGGTAAGCGCCCCGGCTCAGATAGAGTGATAATTTTCCGACAGAATTTTGGATGGCCGCATCGTTCATCACATAAAATGCGGATCCCCGGGCAAGGCCTGTCACTCCTTTGAACAAGAGGAAGCCGGTCGGACTGTACCGGGCCAAATCTATATTCTGAAAATTGATTTTTCCTTCAGCGGGCAAATTCATCTGAGCCAGTGAGAGGAAGTCCGCGTGGCCGTCAACGTTGCCGCTATATGCTTTGCCTTTGAAATGGATAGTTTTGTGCTTCTGGAAAATACTGACCGGACTTATCTGCAGATCCAGTAATTCACCCCGGAAAAAAACATCGGCCGGCGTTGGCGCCAGGCGCACCGTCAGATCTTTGAGTTTAATGCCCAAAGGCAAAGAGGGACGCAAAAACCCGGCCTTTAGATTAAACCCGGCAGAATCGGCGGAAGCCTCTAATTGCTGCAAGACCAGTGAAGAGGGAAAAAGAAGATATAAAAAGACGAAGGTTACGCCTATCGCATAAATCGTCAGCCACAGAGCCTTACTCTTCAAAAAGCGCATGATCCCTATTGACCTCCCGAACGCGGAGTGACCGGTGTATAAGAGGCAATTAAAATCTGGACGCTTATGTAATCCGGGCTTTCCTTCATTTTACTAATCGTGATTCTTTTAATCTTGATCATCTCTGCCGGTGCTTCGACCTGATACAAAAAGTCCACCAATTGCTTGACCGTTATTTTTTCCAGTTTCAGATCAATGAGCGTTTCCTCAAAGGATGGAGACTTGACGCCTTGCATGGAATTCATCTGCTTGATACGGCCCTTCACGCTGGCCGAAACTGCTTTTTTCTCCAGATAAGCAAACAGTGTAAAATCGGCGCGGCGTGAAGCAATTGCATTTTTGATCCGGGATACTTTAGCATCCTGAACGGAAAAGTCAGAATCGATTTTAGTCATTTCCTCGAGCTTTTTTGAACTGGTCGCGATGGCTTTCTTCATTTTGGCCTTAGCGTCCCATATCGGGAAAACGGCAAACGTAAGCAACAGAGCGATGGCCACCACAGCTACGCAAATGGCAACAAGGTAACGCTGTTTGCTATCCAACTTTGTCCAGGTGGTTTTCATCATCTCAGTTCAATCCTCAAATCAAAATTCAATTTGGCGCCTTCCTTAGTCAGACTGGTTGAGTTGATCGCAACATTTTTGAAGTATTTTGATTTCAAAAGCTCATTTTTTACATTCGTCACATCCTCAATATTTTTTGCTTCGCCTTTGAGCAGAACGATATTGTTTTCATAATGCATATGGTTGAGAATAATATCCATCGCGGGTGAGATGAAGATGGACATGTCTTTTAATAACGCCAGAACTGTTACTCCCGAACCACCGTCATCCATGCCATACGTTTTTCTGTCTTCGGCAAGCTTCGTTCGCAACTGTGCGACCGGGTCAACCATTTGAGCCTGGGGATAATGCTTTTTAAAAACCATGCTGATCTGATTTTTGAGGTTGCCCACCTGCTTCGCCTGCCATTGATAATCAAGGAACAGATCAATTGCCGCCAAAAGTAAAATAATCCCGACAATAATCGCTCCCCACTTGAATTGTTTTCCGAGATCACCGCGGACACTTTTTGCCGCAAATTCCCCCTGGCGGAAATTAAAGGATTTGCACGAAGCAAATGCTCTTTTCACCGTCGCGAGCGCTGCATTCATGATAGGCGGCGAATAGAGGTTCTGCAGATTATCGTCAATTTCCAGTTGTCCGGACCTGCCAAAATCGAGAGCCTTAATAGGCGCGCCGAAAGTTTTTTCCAGATCATCTATCAACGGTTTAAATAAAGAGCCGCCTCCGGTGACCAAAATCTCGGCGGGTGGGCTATGCAGCGTTTCATTGAGCCGCATCAGTTCAATGGTATTGGCAAGCGAGACACAAAATGTACGGCATGCGGCCAGGGCTCCGCCAGTTTTTGTTCCATAGGCGGCGCTAATTTTTACGGATTCAGCCTCCGTAGGATCACAAGCTAAATCCTCGGCCAGGGCGCGGGTGATCGTGTTTCCTCCAAAGGTAAAAGAGCGTATCTGGACCAGCGCATTTTTTTCATAAAATACCGCAACGGTTGAAGAGGCGCCGACATCCAGAAGAATGCCCGCGCCGGTTAAAGCTTCTTGTTCCAAAAGTGGCAAAGCCAGAACAGCCGTTGCAATGTCGATGACGGCTACCTCACCTAAGTGCAGCTCTACCGCCGAAAGGACTTTCTTTATTCTTTCTTTTCCAACGGCGGCCGTAAGCAGTCCGCCGTCGGGAAGATGCACATAGTCGGCAACAACTTCCTCAATAGGCAAAGGCAGGAGCGGCTCCAATTCAAAAGGCAGGGTTTTCTTGATTTTGCTTTCATCACGGAAAGGCAGGCGGATTTGACGAAACATGACATCCGAGGGCGGCAGGGACACCACACAGCGGATCCTTGACAGCGCCATGGGCAGGATCTTTTCGGCGATTCTTTTTAACGCCACCTCCAGATCAACGCCGTCTTCCAACCGGACGGTTTCGGAAGCGATCACACGAACATCCATCCGGCCGGTGGCGTTCGCCAAAACAGCTTTGATGGAGTCGGATCCAATATCCAGGCCGAGAATCGTCTCTGGCACTAATCCTGCCTCCAACTCATGATCTGGAAAGGCGACCGTTGCAAAACGCCGCTGATGTTCTGTTCCATTTTGTCGGCCACTCCGGTTGCGTAAATCCTAAAGTAATTGCTTTTCGCCACGTCAATCAACCCCGGTTTTATCGTCACGTTCTCCATGCCGGGAACTTTTTTATACCAATCCACCGAAGACAGATTGTTGCCTTTGCTTCTTCGGTATTCATCCATCTTTCCAGCCAGTTCGGCCGTGATATCAGGTGAAAGGGCGCGCAAAACCATTTTCGGCGCCGTATTGATACTGATAATCCCCGTGCCATAAATGGTCACAAGCTGTCTCAGGGCGGGTTTTTCTTTTATCCCGGCAAAAAGTTCATTAGTAATACCTCTTATCATAAGCAATTCTTCAATGCAATCCAGCGGTGCATTTTTCGCGGCATAGGGCATAGGCAGTGACCTGTAATAGGAGCTTTCCGCGCCCGAAGCGGAAACCGTATCGTCAGTATCTATCCAGTCGATGATCGCATCAACAATTTCAGCCGCCTCACGTTCATTCAGTTTGAATTCCGGCTGTTTCAGAAGCCGCAGCAGCATATCTTTAATATCTTCCTTCACAACGCTGCCCGTCACGAGTTTATTGAGCGGAATTTTTCCTTTTTCGTCTTCGATGCTCACCATGAAATAACCGTTGGTGAACAGGGATTTGGACTGGGCAGATAAAACCTGGGCGTTGGCCCAGTCGTCGCTCAGGGTTTCATAGGAATTTTTGGAATTGGCGAGCAAAGACGCCGCTCCGTAAAAACCCGATTTGGCAATATAGGTGAGCTTGAGGCCGTCGCTGATATTGGCCGCAGAATAGATATCGGCGCGCGACGACCGGTTCAATTCCAGCGCGGCGGCCACCAGAATACTGATAATCAATATCACGGTTATCAACGCGATGCCCGATTGATTTTGTAAAATTTTATTAAACCGCTTCATTTTCTCACCGGCAGGAACACTTTGGTTACAAATTTATAGGGCTTTTCAGTATCACGGGCGTTTATCAGAATTAGTTCGATTTGAATCAAAACAGGCGGTTTGCCTTTTTGCGGATCCGATGAAGACGCCGTATCCCAGGATTCATAATCCCTCCCGCCTTCATCGTAGAATTTCAAATTAATGGCCTGAAGGTTCTGACAAATAATCAACCCGCTGCTGGTTTTCTCGTCCGTGGGAGGCTTGGCTCCCGCGACATCGGAACGCCAGAGCGAAAAACCGCCGTCTTCATCTTCCTTAACAAAATAGGCAATCGAAGCCGGAGGGCCGGAGAGTCCATCTTCCTCAAAAGCCAGATGAGCCGCCGACCAGAAAGCAAGTGAACCGAACTCGCGGTTGCCAATCCTGTTTTTTTCAGATTGCAAAACAAAGACATCTCCAAAGCGCTGCAATGACGATAAATCCCTGCTCATTCTGTCCAGCGTAATCCGCGCCATTTGATAAGCGCGAGAGTCGTCACCAAGCTCCTTGATGACCGTCAACGTCCCGCTGTAGGCGGCATAGATCGTCGTGAATACGATGCCCAAAATAAAGATGGCAATCAAAATCTCCAGCAGGGTAAAACCACGCGAATCGTGATGATGGACGGACGACCTGTCAGACATGGGTCACATCCCGCTCGTCTTGTAGAAAACAAGTTGATAAGCGCCGCCCTGGATCAGCGCCTGATGAAAGACGTTTACTTCAATTCTTTTGAGTTTGGCAATTTGGGTATCCGTCACTTGGATTGTCCAGGCGTACTCGGGATGGTCAGGCGCAAAATCACCTTTTTGACTTAGGTTACCAAGCGGTTTAACGGCCTCAATATCGGCTATTTTACTCTGAGCCAAAAGCGACGCCGTGGTCATAAAACGTGACTCGCCAGCCATGGAAATACTCTGCGATTGCAGCTGAAAAACCGCCACCAGCGCAATCGCCAGGATGGCCATGGCGATCATAACCTCCAGAAGCGTAAAACCAGTTTGTTTTTCTCGCATTGCCAACCCTTTATTTTGCCGCATCTTTGCCTAACCCGTCATCCAGAGAAATATCGACATATTGATCATAAACAGCGGTTACCCCTAAAAAGGGATTAACGACCAGCGTCATCTGGTCTTCATCTTCGCCCAGGTGAATAACCAGAGGCGTACAAATATTATTCCTGCCGAATTTGATTCTTACTTCGCCTTCCGCAATCTTTTTATTTTCCAGGTTGACAATATCCAAAACGGCAACCCCGGCGGGAAATTTTTTTGCGTTTTTTTTGATTTCATTTTGCTTTTCCGGGGTCATATCAGGCGTGATCACGTAGTAGCTCGCACCTGATATATCCAGAAGAAGGATATAATCAACCTGATCGCGGACCGCCTCCACGCGCAACTTCCTCTCCAGGCCAATGAGCTGTCTAGACATCTTTTTAAGACTGCTGGCGGTTAAAATATCGCGCGTAACGGGCACAGCCATCACCAGAATGATTCCGACAAGCGCAATCACCACAAGAAGCTCGACCAGTGTAAAACCTTGCCTATTCAATTTCCCAGTTATTGATGTCCTTATTGACACCTTCTCCACCAGCTTCTCCATCGGCCCCCAGACTGATCAAATCAAAGTCACCATGGCTACCGGGACTGACATAAATAAATTCATTGCTCCATGGGTCTTTGGGCACCTTTCCTTTTTCCAGATAGCCGCCAGCCCGCCAGTTTCTGGGCAGATTGCCCGCCGTAGGCGCTTCCACTAAAGCTTTCAGGCCCTGTTCCGTCGTGGGATAACTGCCGTTGTCGAGCTTGTAAAGTTTTAACGCCGACTCGAGGCTTTCAATCTGCATTTTCGCTTTAGTCTGGCGCGCTTCATCGGGACGGCCCATCACGCGGGGAATAATCAACCCGGCCAATACGCCTAAAATGATGATGACCACCATCAATTCAATCAGTGTAAACCCGGCCTGTCTTCTTCTTTTTTGCTTATTCATTTTCAACCTCTTTATCTACAGTTCAACCTCTCACACGATGCGCCGCCCTGTAGGGAACGGTCGCGACCGTTCCCTACCTCACCAACTGGTTCATTTCAAAGATCGGCAGCAAAATGGACACAACAATAAATCCGACAATCAAGCCCATGGCCAGAATCATAAGGGGTTCCAGCAATGACGTCATCACCATAATATCGGATTGCGCCTCCGTTTCATACGCTACGGCAATGCGATTGAGCATTTTTTCCAGCGAACCGCTTTGTTCTCCGATGGCGATCATTTCCGTCACCATCGGCGGAAAGAGGCCGCTTGCGGCCAGTGGCGCAGACAAACTCTGGCCTTCTTCCACTTCTTTCGCCGCTTGCGCAATCGTCTCGCCGATGACAATATTATTAACCACGTTGCGGACGATTTCCATCGCCGCCAGAAGCGGGACGCCGCTTTCTAGCAGCGTCGCCAACGTCCGTGAAAACCGCGCGATGGCGATTTTGAGATTTACCGAGCCCCAGACGGGTGCTTTCAGGCGAATTGAATCCCAGAAATGGCGGCCGTTCTGCGTGCCTGCCGTCAGGTATCTAAAGGAGACAATCCCGGCCAGGATGAGAAGAAAAATCAGCCACCAGAAAGATTTCAGAAAATTACTGACTGCAATCAGGATGATCGTAATCAGCGGCAGCGTTTGTTTCATGTCGGTAAAAATGCCTGTAATTTTTGGAACCACAAAGGTCATGAGCAAAAAAATAACCAGAGATCCAACCCCAAGCATGATCATTGGATAGGCCAGAGCGGCGCGGATTTTACTCATCAGCGCCTGCTGGCTTTCACTGAAGTCGGCCAGACGCTCCAAAACCAGATTCATGGTGCCGGAGGCTTCGCCGGCCTTGACCATATTGATGTAAAAAGGAGGAAAGACGCGCGGAAAATTTTCCATGCCGGTGGTCAGGCTTTTCCCTTCATTAAGATCGGCCCGGATCTGCGCCAGAATTTTTTGCAGGAGTGGATTTTTGGTTTGCGCGAGTAATACAGAAAAAGACGGTACCAAAGGAATGCCCGCGCCCAGCAGGGTGGAAAGCTGGCGGGTAAAAATCGAAACTTCTTTGGCCGAAACCTTCTGCAGAAAACCGACTTCCAACATACCGGACAGGGCTGAACTTTTTTTCTCCCGGGCCTGATGGATCTCGACGGGATAAATCCCTTCCTCGCGCAACTGCTGCCTGGCCAATGAAACGCCGGGGGCATCCACGAAACCTTTACGTTCGCGTCCTTTTTCATCTAATGCCACGTATTCAAAGACACTCATCCGCTCGATCTCCGCCATGATAAATAAATGATGTAACTTGTAAAAGTGGCTTAACACAATTTAAGCGATGATTCAAATAGTTCTGCCGCCATGGCCCGCGCGCTGATCACAAACATCGGATCAAAACAGCGTCGAATCCAATGGACAGGCAAGCGATCTTTCGCTACGGATGAGAAAGATAAAAAGGAGAATATTTTATGAAACTGAAAGCGCACGGCATTGTTCTTGAACACACTGATGCTGAAGACGTGGCCTTGCTGGAAAAGGCCAAGGCGCTGAAATAAGGCAGGGAACAGTCTTGCCACCCGCAGGGGTGGTCGCGATAACCTAACAACTATAGAGGTTACACGAGGTCACAAGCCCGCTCCCTACAGTCTACTTCATTTTCCGGATTCGTACTTCAATGCCCGGTGTATCTTGAAGCAGAGCAGCCAGCCTGGCCGTATCCGTCTCGCCATAGTGATAGGGATATAAAATCTTCGGGTTGAACGCTTTGGCTGCCTCGGCGACCATTTCCGGCGTCATGGTATAAGGCAGGTTCATCGGCAGAAACGCGATATCGATATTCCGGAATTTCTTCATCTCCGCCGTGTTTTCCGTATCCCCGGCAATATAGAGGCGCTTGTCGCCGAAGGTGACAATATAGCCATTGCCGACACCTTTGGGGTGAAACGGTTTCCCCGGCGCCTGCATGTTGACGATATTGTAGGCGGGTACGGCCTCAATCGGCAAACCATCCACCGTTTGCAGGTTGCCGTTTTTCATCACCACAATGCCGGGTATTTGACTGGCCACTTCGGACGTGCCGACGATTTTTGTAGCGGCGGTTTTAATACTATGGACGGCTTTCAAGTCCAGATGGTCATAATGCTCATGGGTAATGAAGATGATGTCCGCCTTGGGTAATTTCGAGTAATCCGCTTCCGACGAGACCGGATCAACATGTATTGTTTTCCCGACATAGGTCATCATCAATGAGCTATGCCCGAGAAAACTGATGACAAGGTCTCCTTGCGACGTTTTAATGGTATCTTCTTCCATGGTTTCTCTCCTTTTCCCAAATTCGACAGTAGGCGTATTCCCCGTAGCTTGCGCGAACAAATTTTACTTTTGCGGCAAGCGCGCGACGGTATCCATATAACGGGCGCTGAGTTCTTCCACCGGTTCAAGAGACAAACATTTCAGATATGATTTTACAAATCCCTTGAGAAAAACGGCTGCCGGCAGGCGCGCGACATGATCTTCTTCCATACTGCACAAATGATCATGCCGTATTTTCGTCTCCTGCGCGATTTGTTCAGTAAGCACCCCAAGCTCCATGCGGATTTTTTTCAAGTCTGCTCCGCATAATTCATTCTGGGCCAAGATATCGCCAATGAGTTGACTTTGATTGATTTTGTTTTTTAATGTAACATTATTCGTTAAAGCAACTTTGGCGACAGGATTGCGCCTGATATTAAAAATACTCACCGGTTTTTTAGCGGCGGACGCGGCTTCCTTTCTTACGTCGAGTTCCCCTCTGCGGATTAATTCTTCATTGTAATCTTTTCTTGCCTGGTCACTGATCAGCGTCCGATATGCTGTTTCGACAAGAGATAGGATCTCTTGTCTTTCATCCTCGGGGAAAAAAGAATAGCTCGCGAGCGAACCGGGCTGATAGACCTGCAGGGCGGCGTTATACGCATGTCGTATTTCAAACGCCATTGCGTCCGGTTTGATGTCCAGCACTTCATAATAGTTTAATTGCGTAAAACCTTTGGGCATGCAAAATCTCCATTGACGTTGCCCGACGGCCGGGGTTGAAGGTTTTTTTACAGATAGCGGAACATTAATTGCTGGCCGCCAGGCTGAACAATCTGCTTGCCTACTTCATGGAGGTCACACGCAGTTCTGGTGCAGGGATAGCGGTCCAGAAAAGACACCCGCTGACAAATCGCGTCATGAACATGATCATCATACGCCACGTTGCCTGCAAACTCGATATGCAGTCCCAAATGCTTCTCGATCATTCTGCTCATCTGCATCCCAAGCGCGGCGTTGTCATGTTTGCGCACCTGATTGATAATGAGCTTGAATCGAAACGCACTGAACACATCCTGCAGTTGCTCGTATTTTTCCGGATACACATCCGCAATGACTTTGATCATGCATTCAGGCTTATTGAAGGACCCATCGCCGAATTGGATGACCACCTCGTCCTCCAACGCTTTGAAATCCGTCACATTGAAGCAGTATCGAATCCGGCGGAAGTAAATGGAGCGAATCAGCCGATAAACATTTTCAATAGATGTTGGTTCCGGTGTGGTGATAAAAATGCCGTGTTGCGAGATCAGGAAAAAGTCAAGCGTATTGAAAGATGTCCCGGCGCCCAAATCCAACAGGACGCTGTCATAGTCTAATTTCATAATGGCGCGGAGTGTTTTAATTTTCTGTTCATAGGGCAGGTTGGCGATATCAAAATTGTCGTGAGCGCCGCTGATCAGAAAGAGGTTTTCAAAAGGCGTCTCCACGACCGTGTCTTCCAGTCGGAGAATTTTTTTGCGGATAAAATCAGAAAACCCTTTTTTCGGATAAGGAACACCAACCAGGGTATGCAGATTGGCCGCCCCCAAATCAAGATCGATCACCAGTGTTCTCTTGCCCAGCCCCGCCGATAGCCGTCCTAAGGAACTGGTTAAAAAACTCTTGCCGGAACCGCCCTTCCCTCCACCAATGGGCCAGATATATGCCATAAGCCATCCGCCGATCTTTTTCGAGCGTTTATACATGATAAATTAATAATATTCAAGCGATATATTCAACATTGCCGATGATTCCACAGGTTAATAGTGACTTCAAAAAAGGGATGTGTGACTCAACGGAAACAACTGTCAGAAAAAAGAAGAATACAGGATGGCAATAACGTTCTTGACTTATCATTCTATTGCCTCTAAAAAAACCAATAACTTCTTAAACCACACGGATGAAAGCATGATCGATTGCGAACCAAAAATTAAAGTAGCACTGCTGCAAGATTCCCCCGAAGCCCGCCTGAAGCTTACAGGTTCTTTTTTTCTGCCAGACGGCCGCGTTGTTACAGGCGAGCTTTCCGTCCGCGCCGCAAACGGGCAGATCATTCTTGCTGCTTCCGGCGGCGGTGAGATCATCCGTCAAAAAGAAATCTTCCTTTCACCCGATGCGTCAACCGCAATTTATTTTACCGTCCTGGATGTAAAAATCGGTATCAATTTTCACTGGCAGAGAGTCCAAGAGCAATCTTTTCGCGGCGCGCTGCTTGTGTCGGGACACAGCGAGACCACCTTCAATCTCATCAACATCATCTCCCTCGAAGAATACCTCGCCTCGGTGATCTCGTCGGAAATGGCAGCAGGAGCCCCCCTGGCTTTTCTCAAAGCGCAGGCTATTACCGCGCGCAGCTGGCTTGTCGCCATGCTGGCGAAAAAGGAATTCCTCCGGACTCTGCCCCAACCAAAAAAAGATGAAATTCTGGTCTGGCAGGACGTGAATGATCATCAGGGTTTCGACGTCTGCGCCGACGACCACTGCCAACGGTATCAGGGCGTCACCAAAATCATCTCTAAAAATGTCGCCCGGGCCATCGATGCCACGCGCGGAATATTCCTGACAAGCAGCGGTCGAATCTGCGACGCGCGCTACCACAAATGCTGCGGCGGACAGACGGATGTTTTTTCGACGGCCTGGGAGGATATGTCTTTCCCCTATCTTGCCGGCAGAACCGATCATGCGGAAAATCGGACCCCTGTCGCCTCGGAGGAAGAAGCGACCGCCTGGCTGCGATCAAAACCGGCCGCCTATTGCAATACAAACGATCAGGAAATCCTGCGGCGGATATTGCCCGCGTTTGATCTGGAAACGTTGAATTTCTATCGCTGGCAGGTTGTCTACACCAGAGAAAAGCTGGAGAAAACTCTTAAGGCAAAATCCGGCATCGACTTCGGCATTCTGCAAAATCTTGAGCCTATGGCGCGCGGCCCGTCCGGGAGAATCTACCGTCTCAAAATCGAAGGTTCGCTCGGCACAGTGGTTGTCGGCAAGGAGCTGGAAATCCGCCGCTGGCTCTCACCCACGCACTTACTCTCCAGCGCGTTTGTCGTCACCACCGAGCGGGATACAGACGGAACGGTTTTGCGTTTTATCCTGGACGGCGGTGGCTGGGGGCACGGCGTGGGCCTGTGTCAGATCGGTGCAGCGGTTATGGCGGTTCAAGGACACGAAGCCGAGAATATTTTAGCGCACTACTTCACAGGCGCGATTTTGAGGAAGCTGTATTGACGTAGTTCCTCAACGAAGAACTGGAGAAAGCGCATCAAAAAGAGTTAAAGGAATTTCATGTCCCCATCAAACGAAAAAACAGCGGAAAGAACCCGCAACCCCTGGCTCTGGGTGCCTTCCATTTACATAGCTGAAGGCATTCCCTACATGATCGCCATGACCGTCAGCGTGGTACTTTACAAAAACCTGGGACTCTCCAACACACAAATCGCTCTTTACACCAGCTGGCTTTATCTTCCTTGGGTAATCAAACCGCTTTGGAGCCCCTTTGTCGATCTTTTCCGCACCAAGCGCTTCTGGATTATCGCCATGCAGCTGGCCATCGGCGGATCGTTCGCCTGTGTGGCTCTGACTTTGCCCACAACGGATTTCGTAAGATACACCCTGGCGATGTTCTGGATTATGGCTTTCAGTTCCGCCACACATGACATTGCCGCCGACGGCTTTTACATGCTAGGGCTCGATACGCCCGAGCAGGCTGCGTTTGTCGGCGTGCGCACGGTTTTTTACCGCGTGGCCACCATCGCTTCCAAAGGCGGCCTGGTGATTCTGGCAGGCCTTCTACAAAAGTACGGCTATCCGGTCGCCTCCGCCTGGTCGATTACATTTTTAGTCGCCGGGGCCGTTTTCCTGGCTTTGTGCCTTTATCATTTTTTCGTCCTGCCCTACCCCCAATCAGACCACAGCGCGCCCCTGGATAAAGGAGAAAGTCTGGTTGCGGAGTATTTCCGCATCCTGACCTTGTTCTTCCGGCGCAAGGATATTGTTATCATCATCTGCTTCTTTTTGTTTTACCGCTTTGCCGAAGCGCAATTGGTGAAAATGGTTGCGCCCTTTCTGCTCGATTCTCCCGCCAAAGGTGGCATGGGGCTTTCCACCACCGAAGTCGGTTTGATCTACGGCACCATCGGCGTTGTGGCGCTCATGCTGGGCGGGCTTTTGGGCGGGTATGTCATTTATAGAAACGGCTTGAAATTCTGGCTCTGGCCGATGGTAATCATCATGCACGTGCCGGATTTGATTTTTGTGTATCTGTCACACGCGCTGCCCCAAAGTTTATGGCTGATCGGCTCCGCCGTGGCGATTGAGCAGTTCGGCTACGGGTTTGGTTTTACCGCTTACACGATGTATATGATTATGGTGTCGCAGGGGGAACACAAAACCGTTTTTTACGCCATCGGCACCGGCATCATGGCTCTGGGCATGATGCTGCCGGCAATGGCCAGTGGCTGGATTCAGGAGAAGCTGGGGTATATCAATTTCTACTACTGGATATTGCTCACGACGATCCCCGGATTCATCGTCACGGCGCTGGTGAAGATTGATCCGGAGTACGGGAAGAAGATTTAAGGTTTAAGGAGAAAACATTAACGTGCCATCCAAAACAATCAAAACAGCCTTCCTATTAGGGGCCGGTCTGGGCACAAGGCTCCGACCGCTCACGGAAAACATACCCAAGCCGCTTTTGCCGATCGGCGGCAGACCGATGATGACTTATGCCATGGAGCATCTGCGGGCCATTGGTGTGCAAAGGTTTATTGTTAATACGCATCACTGTGCCGAGAAATATTCCGAAGCATTTCCTGACGCCAGCTGGCAGGGCCTTCCGATCATTTTCCGGCATGAACCGGTGCTTTTGGACACCGCAGGCGGCATCAAAAATATCGAAGACTTGATTGAAAAAGACGAGCGTATCTTTGTTTACAACGGCGATATTATCACCAATTTGCCTCTGGAGCCGATTATCGACAGGCATTTTGAAGGTAAAGCACAGGTAACGCTAGCACTGCGCAGCCACGGACCGCTCACCAACGTCAATATTGACACCGCGGACTTTATCTGCGATATGAGAAATGCTCTGCATAAACCCGGCGTTCGGAGCTGTCTTTTTGCAGGTATTTACATTCTGGAAATATCGTTTTTACAGCGGCTCACGGCGGGTAAAATAGAATCGATTGTTTTACCGCTAATCGAAAGCATCAGGGGAAATCCCCGCTCCGTCCGAGGGATCGTCCTTGATGAAGGTTTCTGGTACGATCTCGGCACGATTGAAGATTACAATAGATTGCGCGAGCAATACTCATGAACAAAGAAATACGAAAATTCTTAAATGATCATCTGAGTGCGGTGGACTTTCAATATGATCCTATTAAAAAGGGCGGCTCCGACCGCAATTTTTATCGGGTACGCCTGCCTCATGGCCCAACCTTCATTTTTATGCAATACGGAGCCGATGTCGAAGAAAACGCCTACTGGGCGGAAATCAACCGCTTTATGACCGAAATCGGCATACCGGTACCGGTCATCATTGCCTATGATTACCGGCAGCGTTTCTTATTGCTCGAAGACCTGGGTGACATTGATTTGTATTCGCTCCGCACCCTTTCCTGGCACAAAAGGCGTCACTATTACTTAAGGGCGCTTTCGGAAATACACAGGCTGCATCGCATTCCACCGGCCGACTTGCCGGCTCATTTGAAACTGACTAAGGGATATGACCGGTCTCTCTACGTGTGGGAGCACAACTATTTCAAGGAAAATTTTGTTGAGGCGGTTTGCACATTGGATTTGTCCGATTCCTTGATGCGCGACTGGACAGAAGAATCAGACGGGCTGATCGGCCGTCTGCAAAAAAATGACCCGTGCCTGATCCACCGGGATTTTCAGTCCCAGAATATTATGATTAAAAATGACCGACCTGTTTTCATTGATTTTCAGGGGATGAGGCTTGGCAACCTGTTTTACGATCTGGGGTCGCTGATCTGCGATCCCTATGTGACGTTCAGCAACGATGAAAGAAACGAGCTGATTTCCTTTTATTACCGGATTATGCAGCCGAATTACAGTCTGGATCAATTCACTGATTATTTCTGGGAAGGCGCCGCCCAACGCCTGATGCAGGCCCTGGGCGCCTACGGTTTTCTGGGGATCAAAAAAAACAAGCCGGATTTTCTCAACCACATTCCCGCCGGCATTAAGAATTTAGTGACGGCCACCGCCAACGCAGGAACCCTGCCGGTTCTAAACGAACTGGCCAGGAATTGTATGAATAAACTTTCATCAAGGCCAAGTTGATGCATTATCCGGGAAAAATGTTTTTTGGTGGAACCGATCCGCTTGCTCCACCCTACAATCCTACCGGTAGTCATAGCCTATAGCCGCTGTCCTTAGTATCATCCACAAAGGCATTGCAAGCACCGCGCCGATATGTTAGACGAATCACCGATTATTACCATTTGGGAGCATACCATACCTATGAAGTACGAGCCAATCGCCATCGAAGAAAAATGGCAAAAAAAGTGGGAAGACGAAAAAACCTTCAAGGTGACCGAAGACCCGCAAAAGAAAAAATACTATCTACTGGAAATGTTCCCCTACCCCTCCGGTAAAATTCATATCGGCCATGTCCGTAATTACACGATCGGCGATGTCGTCGCCCGCTACAAGCGAATGAAAGGGTTCAATGTCCTGCATCCCATTGGCTGGGACGCCTTCGGCATGCCCGCGGAAAACGCCGCCATTGAACACAAAATTCATCCGGCCAAATGGACCCATGAAAATATCAATCACATGCGCAAACAGCTCAAGCGTATGGGCTTTAGCTACGACTGGGATCGGGAATTAGCCACCTGCGAACCGAAATACTACCGTTGGGAACAGCTCTTTTTTATCTGGATGTTTGAAAAAGGCCTGGCCTATAAAAAACGCTCCACCGTCAATTTTTGCAGCAAGTGCGATACGGTGCTGGCCAACGAACAGGTCGAAGGCGGCCTGTGCTGGCGTTGCAGCACGGAAGTAACCGAAAAAGTCCTGGATCAGTGGTTCTTTAAAATCACGGCCTATATCGAAGAGTTGCTGGACTACTGCGACAAACTGCCCGGCTGGCCGGAACGCGTCATGACCATGCAGAAGAACTGGATCGGCAAAAGCTACGGCTGCGAGGTGGATTTCCCCATGGTCGGTGCCTCGGGCGCGATCAAGGTTTTCACCACCCGTCAGGACACGCTCTTCGGCGCGACCTTCATGCTGGTGGCCGCCGAACATCCGCTGGTCATGCAACTGGCCAAAGGGAAGCCCTGCGAGGGCAATGTCCGGCAGTTTGTGGCAAAAGTCAAAAAGCAGGACAAACTGATGCGGACATCCGAATATTACGAAAAGGAAGGTCTCTTTCTGGATTCCTACTGCAAAAACCCGTTAACCGGCCGGGAAATGCCCATCTATGCCGCAAACTTTGTTCTAGCCGATTACGGCACCGGCTGCGTCATGGCTGTCCCCACGCACGACCAGCGCGACTTTGAATTTGCCAAAAAATTCAACCTGCCGCTAATTGTCGTCATTTCACCAAAAGACAAAACGCTTGATCCGGCAACCATGACCGAAGCCTACGTGGATGAAGGCATCCTGGTCAACTCCGGCCAGTTCAACGGCATGGAAAACACGAAAGTTCTGGAGGCCATCGCCGATTTTATGGAGGCGGAGCGGAAAGGCCGGCGAACGATTCAATACCGGCTGCGCGACTGGGGCATCTCGCGCCAGCGTTACTGGGGCGCGCCCATACCAATGATCCATTGCGACAAATGCGGCATCGTCCCCGTCAAAGAAGAAGACCTGCCCGTTGTCCTGCCCGAGAATGTTGTATTCAGCCCGGAGGGCGGTTCGCCGCTCGCGGCTCTCAAAGAATTTGTCGATACGACCTGTCCCAAATGCGGCGGCCCCGCGGCACGTGAAACCGACACGATGGACACGTTTGTGGAATCGTCCTGGTATTTCGATCGCTATTGCAGTCCGGATTACGACATCAAACCGGGTTTAGACCGCAAAAAACTCGATTACTGGATGCCGGTTGATCAATACATCGGCGGAATCGAGCACGCCATTTTGCATCTGCTCTACTCGAGGTTCTACACCAAGATGCTGCGCGATTTCGGCGTACTCGGCGTGGATGAGCCTTTCACCAATCTGCTGACACAGGGCATGGTCTGCAAGGAAACGATGAAGTGCCCTGAGCATGGTTATCTTTTCCCTGAGCAGGCCGCCGACGGCAAATGCCACATCTGCGGTCAGGACGTTATGATCGGCAAGACGGAAAAAATGTCCAAATCACTCAAGAACGTGATCGATCCGGATTATCTGGTCAAAACCTACGGCGCGGATACAGCGCGTATCTTCTGCCTGTTTACCGCGCCGCCGGAAAAAGACCTCGAATGGAGCGAACAGGGCGTGGAAGGATCGTTTCGATTTCTCAGCCGATTATGGCGCATCTTCGACGAATATCTGGAAGACATCAAAACGGTTGCGCCTGCATCAGGAAACATAGCTCTGGAAGGCGATCTCAAGGGACTGAGGCGAAAGACGCATCAGTCCATCCGCAAGGTCACATCCGACATTGAAGACCGCTTCCACTTCAACACGGCGATCAGTGCGGTGATGGAACTGGTCAACACCCTGTACGCGGTGAAACATCCCGACCGGGAAGATAAAACCGCACTGGCGGTAATCCGCGAAGCGCTGGAAGCGGCGGTTCTGCTGCTTGCGCCCATTGTCCCGCATATGACCGAAGAGCTCTGGCAGATACTGGGCCATACGACATCCGTGGCCGAGGCGCCCTGGCCTGACTTTGATCCGGCGATTGCCAGCGAAGAAGAAATGACCATCGTCATTCAGATTAACGGCAAGTTGCGCAGCCGGATGACGGTGCCCGTCGGTGAAGATGCTGAAAAAATAAAAGCCGACGCGCAGGCGGATGAAAAAATCGTAGCGATGCTTAAGGGAGCAAAAATCATGAAAGTCATTTACGTTCCCAAAAAGCTGGTGAATATTGTCGTTACTCAATAACTATGGTTAATTTTATGAAAAAACAAAACTCGTTTCCCCAAATTAAATTTGGCTTGCTGTTCGCGCTGGTCTATGCGGTCTTCGGGTGCGGTTACGCCTTCGCGCCGCAAGGCGAACACATCGACCGCAGCATAAAAAATGTTTATGTTGAGCCTTTCGGCAACAAAACCGCTCAGGCGGAAGTAGAAAATTTCATACGGACAGCGTTCATTGATCAGATCATCCAGAACAGCCGCTTTAAAGCCGTGTCGACTATCGAACAGGCGGACGCGATCATCAGCGGCAACATCCTCAGTCTCAACACCGTGGCGCTTTCCTACCGGAAAAGCATCCTGGCCGCTGAAGAAAGAATGGCTGTTACCCTGGAGTCCAGCTTCCGTGAAAAAGACACTGGCAAAACGCTCTGGTCTTCCCGAAATGTCACCGCAACAGTGGATTACGAGCTGCAAGACGATATTAATCTGCTGCCCGCCACCCGGAAGAGAGCGCTGACCAAACTGTCCCGCGATACGGCGGAAAAAGCTTTTAATCTGATGATGTCTAATTTTTAACGACTCCCCGGCGCGAGCATCCATGAAACCTTCGGTTTACAAATTAGGACGTTTTTTACTCTGGAGCGCAACGGATGAAAAACAGGCGGCAAACGCCTGGCCCGCCGAAGCGGACACGGTCAAATCCGCCGACCGGCCTTCTTCGTTCTTCCGTAAAATATCGTCTGATTATTTACTGGCGGTGGATTCGACGACGAACGTCTCATGCGATCAACAGTCATTGCGAAGATTCTTGGCCATCGCCCGCGATACCGGGGCGGGGATGATTTATTCGGATTTCCTTCGCCGCGACGGAGATGGCATCAGCGCGCACCCGTTGAACGACTATCAGGACGGTTCAATTCGCGATGATTTCAGCTTAGGCCATTTTTTTATAATCTCTGCGGCAGCTCTTAAAACCGTTTTGCAAAAATACAGCATGCCACCCCATGACGCATCCACCGCTCTGTATGATCTGCGTCTGAAAATTTCCATCGATCATGCCTTGATTCACGTGCCGGAGTTTTTATACACGGTATCCGCAAAAAAGATGAACCCGGCAAAATCATCAGGCAGGCAAACAGAGGCGCAATTTGCCTATGTCGCAAAAGAAAATTTCGTCCGGCAGCAAAAGATGGAGAAAATCGCAACAAACTATCTGAAGCAAATCGGAGCGTACTTACCTGCGCGCACAAAAAGGACTGATAAAGAGCCAGAGGCTTTCCAATGGAAGGCAAGCATCGTCATTCCCGTGCTCAACCGTAAAAAAACCATTACCGACGCGCTGACGAGCGCTTTGGGACAGCAGACGGACTTTCCCTTCAACATCCTGGTTGTGGATAATCATTCCACGGATGGTACCACAAATATTTTGAAAAGATTTGCCGCAAAGTATCCTCATATTCAACATATTATCCCTTCTTCGCGTGATCTCGGTATCGGCGGCTGCTGGAATGAAGCAATTTATTCGCCACATTGCGGTCGATACGCCATTCAGCTGGACTCCGACGATCTTTACAGCTCGCCGCAGACACTTCAAAAAATCGTCAACACCTTACGACAGGGACAATATGCGATGGTCGTGGGTTCCTATACACTGGTTAATGAAAGCCTGAAAAAGATTCTTCCAGGTCTCATTGATCACCGGGAATGGACGCCCAAAAACGGACACAATAATTTCCTGCGCGTCAACGGCATGGGAGCGCCCCGCGCCTTTGACACGTCTGTCATCCGCCAATTCGGTTTTCCCAATGTGAGCTACGGTGAAGATTATGCCGTAGCGTTGAGAATATCGCGCGAATACCGCATCGGTCGAATCTATGAAAGCCTTTATCTATGCCGCCGCTGGTCGGACAATACCGATGCGGGGCTTTCCGTCGAAAAACAAAACCGCAACGATGATTACAAAGACAAACTGCGAACACTGGAAATTCAAGCCAGGCAACTGATGAATTGTAGGGAACGCTCGCGACCACCCGTGCGGGGGGCGAGATCGGTCCCTACGGATGATGCTGATCAAAATAATCAAACCTTTGCCGCATACCCTGGCAAAAACAGCATCACGCTTGCAAAATTGTGTCACAATCTCTATGAATCGCAAAAGAAAAGTTGGCCTGCTTTAGCCGAAGCCTGCCGGAATTTGGAATCCATCCGGACAAGGCAGCTATCATGCGGAAGGTATGATGTGACCTTGCAATTCAATCCCGTCCGCGCTCTCAGCAGCGGTGCAGCAGTGGATGCTGAATCCATCAAAAAAAGATCCTGCTTTTTATGCCGGGGAAATTTACCGCAAGGCCAACATGGCATTTTATACCGCAATCGCCACATGATTCTTTGCAATCCCGCGCCGATTTTTGACAGGCATTTTACCGTTGTTACACTTAAACACCAGCCGCAGGACATTATGGCATCCCTAAGTTGGCTCTTACAACTAGCCACAGACGCTTCGCCGGATTATACGGTTTTATATAATGGCCCGGCCTGCGGCGCCTCCGCGCCAGATCATTTGCATTTTCAGATGATTCCGTCGGATACCCTTCCCTTCCTGAAGGAGTTGAACGAACTGCCGCCGGTTAAAGTTGGCGCTCCTGTTCAAATCTATGCAGGAAAAGGTTTTGATCGCGCTGTTGTCGTATTGGCAGCTGAAGACACAGAAGCTTTGAAAGAACAATTCGTTCATTTATTAAAATCCGCACAGGAAGTGTTCACAATAAACGATGAACCGCCGGTGAATGTCTTTTGCGACCACGATAAAGGTTGCCTGCGTCTCACGGTCTTTTTGCGCCGGAAGCACCGTCCCGATGCCTACTATGCCGAAAGTGAAGACAGAATTTTCATCTCACCCGGGGCCGTTGATATGGCCGGCGTGATCATTACACCGCGGCTTAAGGATTATGAGCGCCTGGATTGCAGCACTGTGCAAAACATTTACCGGGAAGTATCGCTTAACGAGGAGACGCTCGACAAAATCATAAAAGCCATTATTACAGCTTATTAAAATCCTCCTTTTCTAAAGGGGGACTAAGGGGGATTTAAGCAGGTTTACAAAATCCTCCCTAACCCTCCTTTAAAAAAGGAGAGAATTAAGAATTACTGAAGCGTCACCGTTTCGAAAATTATTCACGATGGAGTTTACCCAAATGCCCGAAGAAGAAATCATTATCGACAGCAGCATGAGCTTTGCCGAAGCCATTGAAGGCAGCGCCGCACCACTGGAAGTCATCGATGCACTATCATTGGTCGATGTCATCTATTATTCTTTTGACGGGCTGCGTCATCAGGGGCAGATCATTGTGGACGCC
>CAIVDK010000145.1 GCA_903904655.1 uncultured delta proteobacterium
AATGCCGGTGGTCTTGATGACATCATCCCAGTTGCGTCCCTGCGCCCAGTTGTACATCGCCACGCCCGCCGACGTAAAAAGCTTCGCGCTGACAAAACCCGCCGCCTCCAATCGATGTGAAAGCGGCTTCACGGCCAGAAGCATTTTGCGCAACGCCGCCATCAGCTTGTGCGGCAGGTCTTTGGTGGCCAATTGTATTTCATCGTCCCGATCATAGGCAAATACCGCAACGACTGCCGCAAGCAACCTGTCATTGTCCTCGGGAAACGCATTTTCCCGGAGGCAGCAAGCGACCAGTAGCGGATGATCCAGCCGCAAACGCGCCGCCCAGCGACCATCCGCAGTCAGCTTGCCTGTCGGGTCAACAAAACCTTCCCGCTGCAAAAATTCCAGATGCAGGACAAAATCCTTCCACAGCAAAGCGGCGGCTGTAGAGGTCTCTCCATCCATACTGTTTTGCTGCCAGGCGGCAAATGATCTTTCATATATTTTCTTCACATCGGCCGGCGTCTGGGACAATAATAGATTAAGAATCATCGCAAAGTCATTTTTCAGCTGACTTAAAATATCTTCCGGAGCGCCAAACAGCATCTTCCTGATGTGTCCCAAATCCATAAACCGGCCGCTGACCGCCAGCATAAAGCCGATTTTATCCTGACCGCGCCTTCCTGCCCGACCTGTCATCTGTCGGAATGCGGTCGTGGACAGCGGCGCAAAATCATGGCCGTTGAATAAGTCGGAATTAAACAAGACGATCGTGCGGGCGGGGAAGTTCACTCCTGCTGCAATAGTGGAGGTGGCAAAAATTACCCGCAGATGTCCCCGGTTCATCATTTCCTCAACCAGCAGCTTCCATGCCGGTAATTGTCCGCCGTGATGCGCGGCCAGTCCCGCTGACCGCAGCGCCTTGATCTGCCGGTGACTGCCAAGCGTCGGGAAACGATCCAGTAGATCGTATAAATCATCGGCATACGCCTGGGAATTATTCAGGGGTGTAAGCGCCGACCGGGACATAAGCGCCGCGTCGCATTCTGAGCGTGACTTCAAAAAGAAAATGGCCGGTAACAAATCAAATCGCTCCAGCACTCTGATAATCCCTGCGTAATCCGGCGAATGGCGGCTTCCCCGGTGGCTGAATTTTTCTTTTTTCAAAAACTCCGAAACAATGTGCGCGTTTTTCTTGCCATCCAGAAAAGGGTGCAGGCAACCGGACGGATGTAGAAACAGCGGATAAAGCGGCACGGGGCGTTTTTCTTCGCGAACTATCGTGCAGTTTTTTTTACGGATGGAGGAAAGCCACGTAGCAATCTCGCCACCGTTGCCGATGGTCGCCGACAACAAAAGCAGGTTCACCCGCACCGGCAGATAGATCATGATTTCTTCCCAGACCACGCCGCGGTCGGCATCGCCCAGGAAATGGGCTTCGTCCAGAATAACCAGATCACAATTTAGATCACAACCTTTTTGCATGGCGTCATAGAGCTGATTGCGCAAAATCTCCGTCGTACCGACAATAATCGGGGCTTCGGTATTTTCCTTGGTGTCGCCGGTGATAATCCCGACGTTTTCGGGATCAAAATGCAAACCGAACTCCACCCACTTGGAATTGGAAAGCGCTTTGAGCGGAGAGGCGTACCAGGCGCGTCCGCCCTTTTGCATCACCGACAAAATGGCCTCGCGCGCGATCCAGGTTTTACCGGCGCCGGTGGGCGCAATCACCAGGCAATCATTTTGCTTAATGGCCGCAAGGGCCTGCACCTGATAATCATCTGGCACAAAAGGGGCGGGATGCGGTTTGCCAATCTGCGCCAGAACGCTTTTGAGCGAAGAGGCGATTTCCGGTTTCAAGTGAGAAGTCGGCTCCGGCCTCTTGGATTTCCGACCGGAAAACGAATGTTTGTGCTGGAAAGGTATGTTTTTGCGGTTCATCTTCTCTTTCATGATTATACACTTGTAGCATAATGCTAATTAATGGTAAAGCACCGGCCAATTTTAGCCAGTGAATCAACCACCTCGCGAGCTCGCTGTCGAGGTATGAAATGAACGTCATGATATCGCGAGCAAGCTCACGGAGAATTAACGCTCGTCCCGCAACAGCGGGATTAAATATTTTATTCGTTTTTTGATCAAAGTTTAACGTTTCTTTAAATCATCCATTCCTTTAAACCCTGTCCGTCACAATCAAATGTAGGAATGTTTGATAATTTACTCATGATTTCAAATACTTTATGATTTTTTTTCATAACCGCATCATTTGGCATACTTATTTCATTGTCTAACTTTAAATAGCAACTAAGCTTACAAAGATAGGGAGGATAATAATCATGAAAAAAATTATGCAGACAGGACTTTTGGTTGGTTTTATTGTTCTGATCACAGCTACTTTCAGCTTTGCCCAGTTCAGCG
>CAIVDK010000146.1 GCA_903904655.1 uncultured delta proteobacterium
TCTTCCCTAATGCTGGAAACTCATCACGTAGGCGCTCAGCACTTTTTCCATTGAGTATCTTCATCACTTTGAGTGACCAAGAATATGTCCTTATTGTAGACGAACAGGGGAGACTAACCATCCTTTTACATGTTCGAGGCAAACTTCGCTTTTTCTGCATTTTGCAGAGGTACTTTTTTGATTAACGACGACGGTTATGTAACCTTAAGAATTCCGCTTGCTCTAATTTAAACTGCTCATAAGCCAGATCTGTCCCATCAACGAATTCAGTATCCTTTAGGCCATCGGCTAAAACTTTATATACTATTTTGTCGTTATTAACCTCTATAACCTCAATTATTGTGTCTCTAAACCTGATTTGTTTTGTTTTAGGTTCATAAGTCAGATTTTGATAATATGCAGGTTTGGCGTAATCTCTTCTTGAATATTCTCTATATGTAACATTCATTGATACATCATTAATTCCGCTATATATTAATTCATAATTAATGAAACCACATGTGTTGTAGTAGTGATAGCTATATTCTGAATCACATAAATAAGAATCGTAAGTAATAACCGCTTTACTAAACTTCACATCAGATGGTTGCAGATCAAAATCAGTAGGCGTTACAATCATATTTTTATAGTAAAGCTTGTTCTTCAAAATAGTGCCACTATCATCAACCATAATTCCCCACTGATTACTCCCATTAGAGTCAACAGGGTATAGTAATTCATATAAAATACCACCTATACGTACACCGCCATATGTATCGTATTGTTTACCCTTGAGTCCTGATATTTTGAGATTGTATACCGAAACGATACCCGGAGCTTTCGCCATCAGTATAAAATCCTTTGTAGGTTCTCTGAAATCAGATGTTGCATGTTTAGCCGCATAATAGTCTTTTACCCTTACTATGCTTTGCCCAGTAAAAGCTGTTTGAACATCTGCAATCTTGTAATTAGTTGCATAAGAATGACGGATTAAATAAGGTTCATTCCTACTACAACCAGAAATAAATGATATTAGAACAACCAAAATAATAAAATATTGCATAATCAATCCTTTCTTTGTTTCATTATCAGGTGCATCATTCTCAATGTTGGTGTTATGACTTCATTTATCACATGCTAAGTTAGAGTACCGTAGTTTTTGATTATTTCCAAATGAAATGTTTCATGGGAATAGGCAAAATAAGAAAAGCAACATTACAGGAAGCTATGTATCGATTCAGCTGCAATCGTTCAGAACTCACTCGTAATCTTCAATATACCTTTCGATATATGCTCTTGCTTTATTTTTGGGCTGAAAAATACCGAAGTGGCCTTCGCATAAAATGTCAGTATCAAGGGCAAGTAGCATTTGCATGGATTTTTTCCAAGCTGCGACGTCGGAGCCGAAAGCGTTGTTAAACGGGCCATGCATGTCCTGGCCAAATAATATTCTTTTCCCCGCCCTGTCCAGATAAATGGAAATGGAACCAGGCGTATGGCCGGGGGTGTGCAGACAATGCAATTCCTCCCCGCTGAATTTCAATATCTCATGCGCCCCTTTTAATTGCTGATCGATCTTTGTCGGAGGAATGATTATCCCGTACCAGTTGGCTGCGGTTTTAATCGGATCACCGGTCTCAATTGCCTGGGCATCCAACTCATGGATAAGTATTTTTGTGCCATAGCGTTCACGAAAAAACGGCGCAGCACCGACGTGGTCGATGTGGCAGTGGGTTAGAATTAGATGCGAAATTTTTGAGGGGTTCAAACCGAGCATTTCAATATTGCGGACAATCTGTAGGGAGCTTCTTCCCGCCCCGGAATCAACCATAACAAGATCGCCTGCAAAGTCGATCAGATATGCAGCCGCGTCATCGGCCTGTGTTACATTGGGACCACCAATCAGATAAACGCCGCTGATGATTTCTTCAGTTTTCAACCTCATATTTTATGTGCGTAATGTTCCAACAATATCGTTTATATTTTTAATTTTATTATTTTGCAGATAATGCCGGATACCGTCAATGATCTCGATGGTAGCGTGGGGATTGATGAAATTGGCCGTGCCGATTTGCACTGCCTTTGCACCGGCGATCATAAATTCCAGCGCGTCTTCAACCGTCATGATGCCGCCGATGCCGATCACAGGAATGGCAACTCTTTGCGCCACCTGCCAGACCATGCGTAGCGCAACCGGTTTGATGGCCGGACCGGACAGGCCACCGGTGATATTTTTTAGATGCGGGGTTCTGGTTTTCAGATCAATGGCCATGCCGGTAAGCGTATTGATCAGGGATACCGCATCGGCACCTGCTTCTTCCACCGACTGGGCGATGGCAGCAATGTCCGTCACATTGGGCGTGAGCTTGACGATCACGGGCAGGTGCGTTTCGGCCTTCACGCGGCGCGTGACTTCTGCAGCCGCTTTCGGGTCGGAGCCAAAACTAAGCCCTCCCTTTTTTACATTCGGGCAGGAAACATTGACTTCTAATGCATGGACGCCTTCGGCCTGACTTAGCTTCTTTGCGACTTGTGAATATTCCAAAGTGCTTTCGCCATAGATATTGGCGATGACAGCAACATCGTACTGGCGTAAAAAGGGAAGCTTCTCTTTGATAAAAACATCAACGCCGACATTCTGCAAACCGACAGCGTTAAGCATACCACCTGCCGTTTCCATGATGCGCGGCGGCGGATTTCCCAGGCGCGGTTTCAATGATAGTCCCTTTACAACAATGGCGCCTAACTGGTTTAAATCGACATAGTCTGCATATTCTTCACCGTAACCGAAGGTACCGGAGGCCGTCATCACCGGGTTCTTCAGCTTCAACCCGCCTATCTCCACGGACATTGTAATTTCTGATTTTAATTTTTTATGATTCACGATTATTCCCAAATAATTTGCTGAAGATCAAACACAGGCCCATCGGCGCATACCCGCTTATAGGCCGGCTTGCCCTGCCCGTCCTTAACGGCAACAACACAGCCCACGCACGCGCCGACACCACAGGCCATTCGTTCTTCCAGTGACACCTGACAAAGATATTTTCCATCTAATATCTTCGACAATGATTGAACCATGGCTTTAGGTCCGCAGGCATAAATGACCGTATCGGAAGGTGAATATTTCTTGATGTCTTTTTGAAATGCTTTTGTGACAAGAGCCTTTTGCCCCAGGCTGCCGTCATCAGTACACACGGTTAAATTATAGCAGAGTTTCCGGAGACGATTGAGACCAACAACGGCATCGGCTGTTTGGGCGCCCAGGTAAAATGTCATGGCGGCAGCAGAATAACTGGCTTTTCGGCAAAGAGCCTCTGCCAACAACGACAGAGGGGCAATGCCAATGCCACCGGCAATAAAAACAATGTTCTTTTTTTGATGATCTATGGAATAGCTTCCGCCGAGCGGACCGGATATTTCGACTTGTGATCCTTTAATCAACCCCGCCAGTATTTGCGTTCCCTTGCCCACCACCCGATAGAGCAATTCAATGGCACAATTCGACTTACCGCGTGTATATGAATAAATGCTGATAGGTCTCGACAAAAACGGGTCATGTAAACCGGCGATGCGGATCATCACAAACTGCCCCGGCAAGGGTTCCGTAAAATCCGAAGGCAACGTCACCTTCATCAGAAAATAATCAATCTGGATTTCTTCGTTTGCGGCAACTTCTCCAATGTAAATATCTTTAGCCATTTTTTCTTTCCTGTTGGTTTTCAGCCCACATCACCAGAGCATCCTCATGGGTATCGGTGTAATATAAGGGTCGTCTTCCCTTTACTACAAAACCGCATTTACGGTAAAGATTTATTGCCTCATGGTTCGATTCGCGAACTTCCAGGGTCTGCCTGTTTATCCCCAGCTGCGCCGCGATGTTTTTCATTAAATTCATCATATTGCATGCCAGCCCCTGCCTGCGGAATTCATTGCTGACCGCCAGATTGTGCAAATGAACTTCATCAACCACAAACCAGAAAATAATGTAGGCGGCTATAACTGTTTTTCCTGCAATCTCGATTTTAATGACCAGGCACTGGGCGTGTGTTGTTCGAAGCTCATCGAGAAACATGCCTTCCGTCCAAGGCGTCGGGAACGACGCGCGCTCAATAGCCAGGATTTCCGGCAGATCATCTTTTTTCATCAGATCGACGCTGACTTGCTGTTTCGTGTTTTCAGAAGACATGAAAAAATTCCAAAGCCACGGCAATCCCTAAAAATATCGCGCAAAAAACGGGAATCGCACCGCGCAGTTTGATGGTATTGATCGCAACGGCAATGCCCAACAGCGGCAGAAAATAATAAGTCAGGGAAAGCATGGCATTGATCTCGGCCGGCAATTTTGGATAAAGCCAGATCATCATGGGGATTAAGATTGATTGCAAAATGAAAAGCCCGACAACATAAAATAGAAATACTTTGGCCAGCCCCAGATAGGTTTTTCTTTCGATGGTACGGATGTCGCGTGTTTTTGCCGCCTCCAGAGCCTGATCGGAAAGAAGATTGTTGGACTCCATAATTTTAACATCAATTTTTTTTGCCAGAATGCCAAAAGGGATCGCGAGCAGGATTGACAGGGCCATCAGTTCTTTTGTAACCGCTCCCGGGAATTGCCCGGATAGTATCGCTATCGATGCTGCCAGTACTGCGGCTATGGAATCATTGGGAGGGATATAAATGCCGACGGGAATGCGGTCGATCCAGAACAGTTCGAGAATAGCGCCGATAATCAGTCCCGCATAAGGATTGCCCAGAATAATGCCGATGACCGGGGCAATGATAATCGGCCGGGAAATCATGGTCTGAATGAATACGCGATCGAGACAAAGCAGGCCGCCGACAAAAGATATGAGAATTATTTTTACAACCAATATTCCACCAGCCTGTTTATGGTTTTACCTGGCAAAACTCCTTCAAAGCATCTCTGATATTCACAGCTTTTTCTCTGGGGACTCGTTTAAGTTCGATGGCGACACCCTTGTCCTCCAACAACGTTAAAATATCCTGAATTTCCGGTTCGCATAAAAACACGGATGGAGCGCAACAGACTTTATAGTCTTCATGATGAATATTACCGATGTTGAGTTTTTCAAAATGAAAGCCTTCCTGATAAGCCTTCAGAGTGTCGGCAATACAGCTGAACAATACAATGGTCTTTTTGCCTTCGCCCTGGGCATAAACGTAATTGGCGGCAAAGTCCTCTACAGAGCAGATATTAACCTCGATTTCGCTGGGGACGGCCATACGAATAACGGTCTCACAAAAAAAATCACTGGCGGAGTTATTATCAACGACCATGATACATTTCGCTTTAATGAACGGTACCCAGGCTTCCAAAATCTGGCCGTGCACAAGTCGGTTATCCACACGCACCAGAGCAATATCGTAAGATTCCGCCAATTGATCACCCGATTGCTTTTTTACTTAATATTTCACTGGCCAGAGAAATATTCTTTTTCCCATAGTCTTTGATAAAACAGGCAAACTCATTGAGCGTGGTCTCTTCTTTAACGTCGGATAACTTGAGGAGCATTGGCAAGTTAACGCCCGTGACCACTTCCACTTTACCCTCTTTCATAAACGAAAGAGAAATGTTCGAAGGCGTGCCGCCGAAAAGATCCGTCAGAATCAAGACACCTTTACCTTTATCCAGTTTTTTGATGGCGTTTTGGATTTCTTTTTTCAAATCTTCCACACCTTTAGTCTGTTCAACACAAACATGCATAACGTCTTGTAATTTGCCTTTTATGGACTCCGCTGCATGAATCAATTCATTTCCCAGATTCCCGTGGGTTGTTATCAGCACACCAATCATTGTTGTCTTCCCCCTTTGAAATCGCAAGCAACATTGCAGATGACGGAATGTCCGGTCCAAACGTCTGCAATAATCTTCAAAAACAAGAAGGTAAGTTAATGGATTGCCTAATAATTGTCAAGATTTATCAGGCGTGATTTAAAGAAAAACATATCATGACCCCACAATAGCACTAGATTGATATTATTGAATTATTGTGTAGATATTTTTTGTTGGCTTTTAATGGCGTCCGTCAACCCGGATTGTCTCGATAATCTGCCTTTGAACCGTTTTCGTGAATACATCATTACCTCTTTAATGGCTCATGTAATAGCTCGGCGTTCTTTCCCTAACTTTGTCGTAGACAGCCGCTATTTTAATTTTGTCAATCTGCGACAGGATCTGCCGGAAAATAAGGTCTTCGTATTCAAATACGCGTTTACGCGACTGTGGGACATGCACCGGACTCATGAAAGGACCTTCAAAAGGTTGCGTCGGCATGATGCCGCTGTCCAGAGGAAGAATCAATCCCCGGCTGAATTTGTTGAAAATGGCAGCCAGACAGCAAGATTGACGGCATTTCCGAATAGGATAAGCGACCTGTTCCAGAGCATTGCCGTGAGGGATTCATCGAGCAGGCATAACATTAGCTGATCCTTTTCCGACCGTTCTTTTAGGAAATTGGAGACCTCCGCGTGACAAGGTCAATGATGGCATGAAGTCCGACAAGCCTGACCGATTCAATACCTGCGCCTTTCGAAGATTCAACACCGCCGCCGAATGACCTAACAAGATTTTTTTCTCCGAATCAAAAGGAAGCTTGTCCGGCCCGGCGAGTTCGATACCGAAAAGCGGCTTATTCAGGAATAACCTTTCTTTGTTAATCTTTTTTAATGAACTGGGTAAAGTAAAGGAGCCGCTCATCACCAAGCAGCGGCTGAAGATTTATATTCGCACCGATCTTCTTAGTTGGATAGGAATTAAGGCCTTCGACTTTCGGAAGAATGCCGCCCAACTCGCTATGTATGAAATGCTGCACAGGGTCCACAGCCCTGTCGCTTGAACAAATTATTGTCCAACCGGAAATATCGGGATGGTTACTGCGCAGAAACTAGATTATCTTTTTCGAATATTGTGCCATATTGTATCCGTTTGATAACCATGCGAGAGGGAAAGAGAGGTTTCTTACGATGCACGATGATACAGACGTGAAACCTCATCCGGCCCGTATTGCTTCTCCAAGCTGCGCATGATGAAATGGCCCCTGGCCATATTCTGGAAATGATCCATGAAGCTGGAGTTAATCAGTGCGCCTCCGGCCGCGCCGATTATCGGGACCGCGGTCACGGCAGCTTTCTGCGACACGGTTACGCCGAATCGCGATGCAATTGTTGCCAGAAGCTCCCTGGCATATTGCAGACGTTCAAGATCTTCCGATGTCATGGCCATAGCTTCTCCCCTCATATTCCGTTATCTTCAACTTCACAGGCATCCCGGCTTTTGTCCAGACGTAATCAGCCCGGTCTAATAGCTGACCACCTGACGCGCCTTTTCGATGCAGTCGATCAGAGCCTTCATGTGCTCTTCTTCCACAAAGGGCGACATGACAAAAGACTTGATGGCCAGCACCGGCTCGCCGCAGGCCGCGGTCCGGTAATGACTGGTCCGTGAAAGGGCAAAGCCGTTTTCCTGCTCCATCTGACGGTGCAGTTCGTCAAACAATTTCTGGTTGTATGCATTGCCCCGCCGCAGACTTTCCGCCGCTGCCGGGTTGTTGAGCTCATGGGAAAATGCGGCTTTGGCATCCATGCCGTCGGGATAGGCCCGAAACAAAGTTACCGGACCATAATTGTAATCGTTGACCTGGCACATGGACGGATGTTCATCCAGCCTGCGGCGCAATACTTCGGACATGGTCACCAGATGCCCCAACAGTCCCCGGTAGCCCTCCCTGCCGAACATCTTCAGATTGGCCAGGGCAGCCAGCACAGAGCCGCCGGCCCTTGAGGTTTCCAGTGTGAACACACCGGGGTGGTAGTTGCCGAACTGAAACAAATAGGGCATCGCGCCGGTATCGCGGCTGATAAGGGTCAGGTCGTCTTTGTTCTTGCATAAAACCATGCTCGAAACGTAGGGGCCGAAGCCCGTTTTGTGGAAATCGATGCCCACGGAATCAGCGCGGGACAACGCGCTCATGTTGACCTGCGTGTCCCAAAGGCATCGCAGGGTGCGGGCATTGAACCCCAGGGGATTGGCGTCGAAGTCGTAGTCGTTAAAGACCGACCAGGCCCAGCCAATGACGGCGTCGGCGTGAATGTGCGGCAGGTAGGGCAGTTGGTATTCCTTTGCCAGACGGTCGCGCAGGCCGGCGATATACTGGAGATTGTCGATGCCGAAGGCGTCGGTGGTTCCCATGGTGGCGATGATGGCGGCGATTTTTTCACCCCGCTCCAGAATGTCGCGCAGGCCGGTCTCCAGGGCGATAAGATCCATGGAGTTGTCGGCATCGGTGGAAATGGCCACAAGGTTGTCCGTTCCAAGGCCCAGCCAGCCCAGCGCATTGAGCTTGGCGTAATGGGCCGCTGTCGAAGCCACCAGTTTCAGCGGCTCACGCACGCCGCGACTGAAGGTTCCGGGGGAAGCTTTTTCGATACCCAGTTTGACGCCGTAGAGGATGGTACCCGTGCCGCCAAAGGTGCAGAACCCCGCAGCCTGATGGGGATCATAACCGACAAGAGAAGCGCACATGGCTGCCGTTTCAATTTCGGCCAGGCCGACGCGGTAACTGTATTCATCGGAGATGATGTTCGGATTGTAAATCGCGCCGAAGAGATTGCCGATGATGGCCGGAACAGTTGTGGGCGGAACGACGTTTTCCTGCGTGCGCGGATGGCTCCAGATGAAGCCCCCCTGCATGTATTGGGCAATATCGGCGACGGTCTCGGTCACACCCGACATAGTTTCCGGAACCTGCTGCAGCCGGGCCTGGCTGTAGTCTATCGGCTCGCGCAGTCCCAGGTAAGGGTGTCCGGTTTTGAGTTTGTCGATCTGCCGAAGGCCGTCGGCAACCGAGGCGACAAATTTCGCATCGGCATCCGCGTTGGAAACCGGCGAGGGAAAAGCGCTGCGCAGCAGAGGTAAAAGTTCGGCGCAGGTTCTGCCCGAAGAGGGCGTTTTGCTTTGTATCGGACGGAAGCCGGAGGAAAAAGTTTCCAGCAACCCGGAAAGTTCCAGCACCTGCCGGATGGCCGGACCGGCCTGAATCAGGCGCAGAGGAAGCATCGCCCGCGATTGTCCGGACGATGAGCGCGCCGTGGCTGTTTTCATCAGAAAAAGAAGGGATCGGATCCCGGCGCTCGAAATGTACTGGAGCTGCGAGAAATCAAGGACGATCTGCTGCGGGGCCTGCCGCACCAGCGCTTCAAGGGTCTTTTCAAACTCTTTTGATGAAGCGACATCCAGCCTGCCCGCGCATTTCACGGTAATGCGGGTTGCTCTTGTTTCAATTTGTATATCCATAATGTTTCCTTTCCGTCTGTGCATGTAAGAGATAAAATATGCGTGCAAAGATTAACGTGGTTTGTAAAAAGATTCAAGGAACAAAACCAATACGGGTTGGAGTCATTTTGTGATTAAATGAGACCTGGTTTATTTTAGTCAATAGTTTTTTAATATATTTTTAAATACTCACCATTTAATGCGAGATTATGGCACCCTGAAGAAAAATAGTTCAAATCGATAAATAACTTTTTGTTGCTTTTATCCATTGTTCTCTATAGCTTACATTATCTCCCAATCAAAACGTTGGGACAGTAGTGATGTTCAATATATTATATTGACATTGCCATTTTCAATACTTATAATCCCCGCAAAATGCTTATCAGGGAAAATAAAAAGATGCAATTTTACCGTTTACTTGTTCAGCGCCGCCTGCTTATCACCATTGTCCTAGCCGTGATCGGCATTGGCATTGTGGCCTTCTACGCCATTTGCGATACGTCCTGTTCCTTTCTCAAGGGAGATGTTTTCGGGATTGATCTGAAGTACGTCGGTTATGGATATATGGCCGCCATCATCATACTTGCACTTTTAAAGCAGGCTGATTTATTACGAATGCTGGTCGCATCAGGCATCGGTGTTGAAGTGTTTCTTGTTTCTTTTCAAGTGTCAATTAATCTTTTCTGCCCTTTTTGTCTGGCTTTTGGCATAATGGTTATATTGATGTATCTTGTTAATTATGAAAGATCCGGCATGATGAATAAGTGGTATCAGAAATTGATATATTTTCCCGGCGACGCAAAAATTATTTTTACCGATAATCAACGGCTGCCCCTGTTGGCGATGATGATCATCGGTTATATATTTGTCAGCTTTTCCTTTTCCGGATCGTCAACACCGGCCTATGCCGCCGACAATACGACTATCCCTTCTTACGGCAATGGCTCCTGGGAACTCATTATCTTCACGGATTACTTTTGTCCGCCCTGCCAGTTCGTCGAGAAAGACCTGGAGCCGGAGTTGGAAAGGCTTCTGTCCAGAGGGGATGTAAAAATTACTTTTGTGGATTATCCGGGTCATGGCAAGGACTCCACACTTTATGCAAAATATTTCCTTTACGCCGTCGCAGCGAATAAAGGCTATCAAAATATCACGAAAACGAGAAATATTCTTTTTTCTCTCGCCAAGCAGAAAAAAATTAATCAGGAAACTGCTCTGGCTGACTTCTTGAAATCTCAGGGAATTGCATTAACCATCATTGATCCTATACTCCCGTATAAAGAATGGATGGCGTTGATCAAACGCTATGAAATTGAGCATACGCCAACGTGTTTATTGCGTTTCTCGAGCACCTATACCCGAAAGTACATTGGTTCGGAAAGTATTAGAAAAGAGCTTATTCCTGAACTTCAGAAAAGGTTTCTCCAGAGGGGGAGCAAGTAGTATTTCCATTTCTCAAGCAAGCGGTATCTTTAGTTGGTCCTCATAAATCGAGGTCAGCATCGAAAACGTTTGTTTTGCTTACAAAAACTTTCTTGATTGATTTTTCCGCTTTCCTGAACTAGGATTAATAAAATCATCATTTCCACCAGACTGATAAAATATTAAGTGATGGGCTATTTTTTAAATACCACGGATGATTATCATATTCACACACTGAACTCTCTGGGCTGGGAGCTTACCGTTTGTAACGCGCTTTATCCGGAGGACAGTCCCTGCCGGCTCGTGCTTCGATACAACGAATCTTTCGGCACACAACTATTTCGTTTTCTGGGAGACAAGATTCCGTTTGAGCACTTAAATACCGTTTTTGAAATCGGCGGCGGTCTGGGATATGTCATGAAGGATTTTCTGACCCTTGCCCCTCACCTTCAGGCAACCATGTTGGATATTTCACCTCTTTTGCTGCAAAAGCAGAGGGAAACGTTAACCGAATTTCCCGTGATTTTCCGGGAAATGGATTTTTCAAAGATGTCCATATCCGATCTTCGATCCTTTGACCTGGTTATTCTGAATGAAAATCTTGGCGATTTTCCCACGCTGGTTTTTCAACAAAACCACCCGGAACAAAATGATCCTGACACGATTCGCTCTTTAAACAGAATAGCGGATTACCAGAAAGAATACTCTCTCGAATTTACCCCCACTGAAAATATTAATATCGGAGCCCTGGAGGTTGTGGAAAAACTATGCGGTGCAGCCATCCCCTACATTTATTTAAGTGAACACAGTTGCGAAGCGTCACTAAATAATCCGCATTCCCCACATCTAAATTTTACAGCGCCTGGAACTCCTGAAAGAATATCACTGCAGGGTCACGCTGAATTCACCATCAAATTTTCTTATTTGGAAACGATCGCACGGGCTTTCCGTTACAAAGTGTTCCGCGGCCAGTATATCGACATCCTGCCCATCGACTTCAATGAGAAAGTAAAAGCCGCCTTGCGATCACCCACACCGCTTACCGACGAGCAGGAAATCATCCAGCAGTTTGTTTATGATCTTTACAAGTATGAATATCTTGTGCTTATTAAAGACTCGAAAATGAAAGGATAAGAAATGAAAGCAATCAAAATCGTTTTGGTCAGTTTTGTCATTTTGTTCTTTTTCAGCACTAACGGATTTGCCTTTCGCTGTGGAACCGGCCTGGTCACAAGCGGTGATACGAAGATGCAGGTCACGGTAACGTGCGGGAAGCCAACGTCTAAAGAAAAGGCCTGTGAAGGACGTCGGGTATCCACCCGCACAGAGAAGGACGGCAAGATAATAAAATCTAAAAAATGCGCCAACAAGGTGGATATCTGGTATTACAACTGCGGTGACAACGATTATATCTACGCTCTGACGTTTGAAAACGGCAAATTAACTAAAGAATCAAACGAAGGACGGGGAAAAGGCAAATCAGACTGTTTGGGAAAATAGATCCTTGATTTGTAGGGAACGGCTTGGAACCTCGTGCCACCTTTAGGTGGTTAGGTTATCGCGACCACCCACGTGTAACCTTTAGGTTATGCGGGTGGCAAGATAGTTCCCTACTCTTTATATTTTCATGCTTAGGAGTTTAATCATTTGTCCCGGGTCATTCGTCGGCAGCGAACAAGTGAAATTCGAACAGACATAGGCGGTCGCTTTGCCATTGATGCTTTGATGCGGCTGCACATGCGGCGCGATTATTTCAATATCCGGATGTGCTGAACTTTCCTCGGGACGGAAAATGACGATCGTATTCGGCGCAAAGCTTCTTCTTAAAGCCGTAAGCAGCGCCTTCGTGTCGGAATGATCCATAGTCCCGGCAATGATCACTTCGCTTGCCGGACCGATAGCAAAGTCCAAACCACAGAGAAATTGCGTGAAAGCAGTCGGCATCGCATCCGCCTCTGCACAAAAAGCTCTGTAAATTTCGTGCGCTCTTTCATCCATCTCGGCATCCCCGGTGATCCTTGACAGACGCAATGTATTGATAAACGCCAATGAATTGCCCGACGGGATGGCGCCGTCATAGAGTTCTTTCGGGCGCGTCAAAAGCTCTTCCGCATCGTTGGGTGTAAAAAAGAATCCACCATCCTGATCATCCCGGAAGTATCCAAATAAATGAGACTGATACTCCAGCGCTTTGAACAGATGTTGTGTGTCAAACGTTGCCTCGTAGAGTTCCAAAAGCGCCCAGACGATAAACGAATAATCATCGATATTCGCGGCAATTGCGCCCTGACCATCCCGAAACCGGTGCAAAAGCCGGCCTTCTTTGGTTTGCAGAGATCGAAAAATAAAATCCATCGCCCGGAGGGCAGCTTTAGCATAAGCCGGTTCATCAAAGACCTGCGCCCCGCGGGCCAACGCCGCAATCATCAGACCATTCCAATCGCTCAGAATCTTGTCGTCTTTATGCGGGTGCGCTCGTTTTTCCCGAACCGCGAAAAGCTTTTTCCGGGTGCCAGCCATTTTGTCGGACAGTTCCGTCAAACTATCCCCCGCATCGCCGCCTGATGACGGTTTGAGATGCGGGATAAAGTGACCGGCGGGTATTTCCTGCATCCCCTGTGCGGATATGTCACTATCGTGCCTGTAGTGAGACAAAAACAAATCCGACTCGTCTTTTGTCAGAACGCTGCGGATTTCTTCTTCCGTCCATAGATAGAATTTCCCTTCGACGCCTTCGCTGTCCGCGTCTTCGGCGCAGTAAAAACCGCCCTTCACATCCGTCAAATCCCGCAAAACATAGGAAAATATTTCACGGGCTGAAGTTTCGTATTCTTTTTTCCCTGTAGCCTGAAATAGTTCAATGTACGCCATCGCCATAAGCGCCTGATCGTAGAGCATCTTTTCAAAGTGCGGCACGATCCAGCGGGCGTCTGTCGAATAGCGGTGAAAGCCAAAACCAATCTGATCGTAAATTCCGCCGCGCCGCATGTTTTGCAGCGTCTGCTCCACCATGTGTAAAGCCTGAGCTTCACCTGTTCGCTTCCAGTAGCGCAGCAGAAAAAAGAAATTGTGTGGTGAAGGGAATTTCGGCGCCTGGCCAAAGCCGCCGAACGTCTTGTCAAAGCTCATGGACAAAGATCGATACGCCTGATGCAGCGTTTCTTCGCCGATATCCTTTGTGTTGCTGATCGTTGGCCGCTTCAGGACATCGATAATCTCCGATGCGGCGGAAACAACCTCCTCACGTTTTGTCTGCCAGAGGGATTGAACTTCCGGAATCATCTCAAGCAGGCCGACCCGGCCATATTTCGTTTCCCTGGAAATATAGGTCGCGGCAAAGAAGGGTTTTTTATCGGGCGTCATCATAATCGTCAAAGGCCAGCCGCCGCTTTGAGTCATTATCTGGCATACCTTCATATAGACCGCGTCAATATCGGGACGCTCTTCACGATCGACTTTGATATTCACAAACGTGTCATTCAAAAGCCTGGCGACTTCTTTATCCTCAAACGATTCACGCTCCATCACATGACACCAGTGACAGGTGGAATAACCGATTGACAGAAAAATAGGTTTGTCCTCTCGACGAGCTTTTTCAAAAGCCTCCTCGCCCCAGGGATACCAGTCCACCGGATTTTTCGCATGTTGCAGCAGATAAGGGCTCTTTTCGTTTTGCAGTCGATTATATGGCATATTTTCCTCGATTAATTCTCCATTGCTCCATCAATAATACACAGTGTATACGGACTGTTGGGCGAACAGTCCGTACGTTATGATGTAGGGCGCATCGAGTAATGATTAGGTTATTACCAAAACGCGCCGCGCCGTCTGTCATTACCCGGCTCTTTGAAACTGTAGCATTCAAATGTGTTTTTTAATGATAGATTGAGATCTAGTCTGGTGTGGTAATTAAACTCATAGAGACAGATCTGAGACCTGCCTCTATGTTTGGTCTTTAATCAACATTGTCGCCGGATCGAGGAGCAAGGCATCCTGCTTTGCGTCGGGGGACTGTCCTTTGAGGGCTTTGATATAGACTTCCGGCCCTTTGGCGGCAAGCTGCACCAGCACGTCAAATAGATCGGCTACATGCAGGAAAGAAAGAGGCAAGCCGTTTTCTTTGGGGGGTTCATGGCGGTGCGTATGAACGGTAAACCAGATGCGCATAGAATACTTTTTGGCTAATTCCTGTAATTGCAGAAGCAACCCGCGACCGGATTCATCAAATTTCAAACCATCGATAATCACGGTGTGCGGCTTAAATATATTTTGCTGCATCAAATCAGTCAGGCGCTCTTCCAGCTTCGGCACGCTGAAACCTTCCACACGGAAGGTCATAATGAAACGATAAATGAGAATTTTTTCCCAAAACTCATTGGATTCAACGGAATCGTATTTTGCGGCCATATCGTGAAATAATTCCCGATACCAGACATCAACTTTGCTGACTGCATCATTCAAGCTGACATGCAATACGGGCTGTTCGTTCATCATGGCATGTAACGCCATCTGAACCAGAAGGGCGGTCTTGCCTACTCCGGCATAGGCTAAAACAGCCCCAAAACCGCCAGTGGGTAAAATATATTCGTCGTCGTATCCAAGATTAAGAAGTGGATTGCGTTGGATGATTTCTTTTTTGATCATGATAATAACCTCATAAGGTAAATGAATAACATTGTCTTTCCGCCTTAACGCCTTGCCAACCACCATCGTCTTTTTTTAGCCTTCAGCCTTCGGTCTTCAGCCTCGCGCGCCCCAAAAAGGGGTCAGCCTGTTTTATGCTGCCGTCTTTTTGTTCTGAGCAGCTTCCAGGGCGATCTTTTCTGCTATCGACTGCGGCACCTGACGATACACGGCAAATTCCATAGTAAACTGCGCCTTGCCCTGAGTAGCTGAACGTAGAATTGTCGAGAAACCGAACATCTCCGCCAGCGGCACCTGGGATTCGATCACGCACATGACCCCTTCATCCTGCGCGCCGATAATCATACCGCGTCGTTGATTGAGAAGTCCCATGACCGGCCCTTGAAATTCCACCGGAGATTCCACAACGACTTTCATAATCGGCTCATGAACAACCGGCTTGGCGCGCAGATAGGCTTCCCGAAATGCTCCACGGGCCGCTGCCTGGAAGGCCATATCGGAAGAATCTACCGCATGGGAAGCGCCGTCGTTAATGAGTACTTTCACGCCGGTAATCGGAAATTCCAATTTCGGCCCTTTGGCCATGCTTTGTTTAAAACCCTTTTCGCAAGCTGCAATATATTGCGTAGGAATTGAACCACCAAAGATTTTATTTTCAAAAACAAATTCGGCGTCGGAAATCGGTTCGATCCAGCCGGCAATACGTCCAAACTGTCCGGAACCACCGGTTTGCTTTCTGTGTGTGTAATTGAAGTCTGCGCGCTGGGTAATGGTTTCACGATAAGCGACGCGGGGATTGCCTGTGGAAACTTCGGCATTATATTCACGCTTCATTCTTTCCACGTAGATGTCCAGATGCAACTCGCCCATGCCTTCAATGATGGTTTCGTTGGTTTCCGGATCGACATGTGTTTTGAATGTCGGGTCTTCTTTGGAAAATCGATTAAGCGCTTTGGACATGGCCATTTGCGACTTGTTATCTTTCGGCACGATGGCCAGTGAAATAACCGGCTTGGGTACAAACATGGAAGTCATCGTCATATTGATACCGGGAGAAACAAATGTATCACCGGAAGAGCATTCGATGCCGAATAAAGCGCCGATGTATCCCGAACACAGAGCTTCAACATCTTCCATCTGATCGGCGTGCATCCGAACAACGCGCCCCACTTTGACCTTCTTGCCATTGCGAACGTTGACGATGGTGGATCCTTTTTCAACGGTGCCCTGATAAACACGAATATAGGTTAACTGCCCATACTGGCCGTCTTCCAATTTAAAGGCCAGCGCGATAATGGGTTTTTCCGGATCACTGTTCAAGATAACCGGCTCTTCATTATTGTTCATATCGAGCGCGATGTTTTCCACTTCGGAAGGCTTGGGCAGCAGATAGGTCACGCCGTCGAGCAGGGGCTGAACAGCTTTATTTTTATAGGCTGATCCCATATAAACAGGCGTAATTTCTCTTTTCAACGTTCCCTTGCGAACTGCAGCGTAAAGTAGTTCCGGTGAAATTTCTTTTTCTTCCAGAATGGCTTCCGTCAGTTCATCGGAAAATATTGATGCGGCGTCGATGAGTTCTTCCCTTTTGGCGCTGGCTTCTTCCAGAAGACTTTGCGGTATGGCCTCGATTCGCACATCCTCGCCACTTTCACCATCAAAATACATCGCTTTCATGGTCACCAGATCCACAACACCCTGTAGTTCTGTTTCCAGGCCAATGGGAATCTGCATGGCTACGGCATTATGCCCCAACTTGGTGCGCAATTGAGCGATGACACGGAAAGGATTGGCGCCGCTGCGGTCGCATTTATTGATGAACGCAATACACGGAACTTTATATCTTTTCATTTGCTGATCAACGGTGATGGACTGCGACTGAACACCGCCGACTGAACACAAAACAAGGATCGCGCCATCGAGAACGCGCAGGGATCTTTCCACTTCAATGGTGAAATCGACATGGCCGGGTGTATCAATGATGTTAATCTCATACCCTTTCCATTCGCAATAGGTAGCGGCAGAAGCAATGGTAATGCCTCTTTCTTTTTCCAGGTCCATGGAATCCATGGTTGCACCAACGCCGTCTTTGCCTTTTACATCATGGATGGCGTGAATTCTCTTTGTGTAAAAAAGAATCCTTTCGCTCAGCGTGGTTTTACCGGAATCGATATGCGCGCTGATTCCGATGTTGCGTATGTTTTGATCGTCGAACTTCATTTCACTTTCCTCTCTTTAAAAACACTCATCTTAATTTATCATACTTCACGCCTCACGTGAGGTGTCTATTAGCCCTACTCACTTTGCTCCTCACATGATGTGTTCACTACCCTTACTCGCTTCGCTCCTCACGTGATGAGCTCACTATCCCTACTCACTTCGCTCGCGGGATAGTTCGACCTGTGCGTTTCAGCGCACTTCGTTTCTGAAACTCGGGTCTCACTATAAAAAAAACCCCGCATTTGGAAGAGTCTCTGCCAGATGGGGGATCCACCGTAATCGAGCCTTAGTAATAAGAGTTTGGTTTTCTATAGTCTTAGACGGAATTTGTCAAGCTAATGTTTTGATATAATCACATATTCCAATACTGCCTGTTGACCAGAGGCAATTCTGCCGCTATAATCCAACCCCTAGTCATTCGCTCTAATATTTCAGAAAGATTGGCGAACATGGCAAAGATAAAATGGAATATAGTCTGGGGCACTGTAATTACTCTGGTTTTTCTTGGCCTGCTGGCCGTGCGCCTGGAGTTGTTCAAAGAAAAAACACAGGACAACCCGGTCCGTCAAAAGGTTGAAATTTCACGTTCGCCCGAATCCTGGATGAATATTTATCAAAATAAGAAAAAAATCGGCGTAATCCATCGTAAATTCAATGTATTGAAAAACGGCCACTTCCAGACCGAGGAATTTGTCACCATGCAGATCAATACGATGGGCGTCGCGCAGGCGCTAAATCTATCGACTGAGACAGATCTTAATCCCGATATGTCCTTCTCTTCTTTTAATTTCGAGCTTAATTCCAGTTTGTTTCGGTTTATTGCCCGAGGCTATGTGAGCAAAGATAAACTTATTTTATATACCGGTCTTCCCCATGCCGAGGAAAAAACTGTTCTCCCGATTAAAGAAATTCCCCATATCAGCGGGAATATTTACGAGGCGGCATTGCTTGCCGGTCTGGAAAAAGATAAAATCCGCGATTACAATATTTTTGATCCGTCCACACTGGGCATTCGCAAAATATCCGTCACTCGCAACGCGGATGAAATTATCTCGATTATGGGAAAACGCGTTTTGACACAAAAATTCTGCGCCGATTTTATGGGCGCTAAAAATTGTGCCTGGTTGGCAAAAGATGGCGAAGTATTAAAAGAAACAGGAATGCTGGGGCTTTCCATGGAAAAGGTCAGCGCCGAGCAAGCGCGGGAAGGAATCGCCGCTGGTGGTGTTGATTTTACGCAAATCGCTTCGATTCCCTCCAATCGAAATATCGCCAATCCATCAAAATTAACGGGCATAGAAATAAAAATTGACGGCATTCATGATTCGGCGCTCCTTCTTCAAGGCGGCCGGCAAAAATTCCATCAGGATATTTTAACGATTACCAAAGAGCCATATCCTAATGTAGCGTCGGAAAACAACATACCCGCAGTCTTTCAGAAGTATTTACAGACGTCACCGCTTGTGCAATCCCACGCCCCGCAAATGAAAACGCAGGTGAAAAAAATTGTTTTTCACACGGATAGTCCACAGCTCAAGCTTCAAAAAATCGTTCAATGGGTTTATCGCTCGATAGAAAAGAAACCGGTATTGTCCGTACCCAACGCATTGGAAGTTTTAAAAAACAAGCAAGGTGATTGTAATGAACATGCGGTTTTAACCGCCGCACTGCTTCGCGCCGCGGGTATTCCCGCGCAGATTGAGACCGGATTGGTTTATCTCAATGGCCGCTTCTATTATCATGCCTGGAATCTGGCCTATATTGGACAGTGGGTTACCGCTGACGCTGTTTTTAACCAGATTCCGGCCGACGTCACGCATATACGGCTGGCGCGCGGCGAAGGCGGCGAACAACTGGATTTACTGGGCGTCATGGGCAAAATAAAATTGGAGGTCACATCCACAAAAAATGATTGAACTGAAAAACCTGACCAAAGATTACGGAACAACACTGGCCGTGAACCATTTGAGCTTGAATGTGGCAGCGGGGGAAATCTACGGATTCATCGGACCCAACGGCGCGGGCAAAACCACAACCATCCGGATGATGGGCGGCATTATCGAGCCGACAACCGGAAGCATCACCATTTCCGGAATCGATCTGAAAAAAGACCCGGTTGCAGCAAAAAAGATTATCGGTTTTGTGCCGGACAGGCCGTTTCTTTATGAAAAACTCACCGGTATGGAGTTTCTTAAATTCATTGCTGATTTATATAATGTAGACGCTCAGCGTCTCTCCCGCAAGTCGGAGGAACTCTTAAAACAGTTTGCGCTTTGGGAGTGGGCGGACGAAATCATTGAGGCTTATTCTCACGGCATGAAGCAAAGATTGATTATTGCCGCGGCACTACTCCATGATCCGAAAGTGATGATCATTGACGAGCCGATGGTCGGCCTTGATCCCGAGGCCGTGCGTATGGTCAAGGATATTCTTAAAGAACTGGCCGCACAAAATGTAACCGTTTTTGTCTCTACGCATACGTTGAGCCTCGCCGAGGATCTCTGCGACAGAATCGGTGTTATTCATAAAGGAAAACTTTTGGCACAGGGTACCGTCGCCGAGTTGAATCTTGCCGCGAAAACCGGCGAAGCCAAACTGGAAGAAGTATTTTTAACGTTAGTTCGGGAAGCGTAAACCCATGAAGAGCAAACTGCTGACGCTATTGAGACCGCGCCTGCTTTCCGTTCGAAACGGATTAAGGCTGGGTCCACAAAACAATCGCCGGCCGCGGCTTTTCCTATTCACTTTTATCGGCCTCACTTTCTGGATAGGCACCTTTTTAATATTTTATCGTGTTTTGACTTACTTTCAGAGTGTGCAGGATTTTGGCGACATCCTGTCCATAAAACTTCTTTCGATGATGATCATCACATTCTTCACCCTTTTACTGTTCAGCAGTATTATCAACATCCTGTCGCATCTGTATTTGAGCCGTGACTTATCTTTGCTGCATTCTCTGCCGGTACGGATCAAGGATATTTTTTTTTCCCGCTGGCTTAGCAGCGCCTTTGATTCCTCCTGGATGGTGGTGGCCTTCAGTCTTCCCGTTTTTTTATCTTATGGGCTGGTCTACCAAGCCGGTATCGTTTTTTATCTGATTGCGCTTGGCGCAATCGTATGCCTGTGCCTGATGGCCTCGGCCGCGAGCAGTCTTATTGTCTTATTGGGCGCGGCTGTGCTGCCTGCAGGGAAAATTCGCACCCTTTTTGTCATCCTGGGCGTTTTGCTAGCGCTGTTGCTTGTGATTGTTTTGAGGATGATCCGGCCGGAACAACTTGTCAATCCTGACAGTTTCGCCTCGGTTGTCCTTTATTTGAATTCAATGCAGGCACTCAATTTACCTTTTCTGCCCACTACTTGGATAACGGATGCTATGCGTTTTGCCTTGAAAAGCGAATGGACAAATTCATTATTTAACCTGTCTCTTTCGGCCAGCTGTGTTTTTTTTCTTATTTTTTTGAATGAAATGGCCGCAAGCGCCATCTACTTTCGCGGCTTCTCCCGCGCTCAGACAACAGCCAAAAGGCTTTCGGCACCTGTTAAATTTCGTGGACACCATTGGGAAGGACTGTTGAATTTTCTTTCGCGTCCGGCAAAAGCTTTCGCCATTAAAGAAATTCGCTCCTTCTTTCGGGATTCCACGCAATGGCCGCAATTATTTTTAATCTGCGCGTTGATTGTTGTTTATCTTTATAATTTCTCTGTCCTGCCGCTGGATCGATCGCCCATCAAAACGGTCTATCTCCAAAATGTCTTTTCTTTTTTGAATGTGGGACTGGCCGCTTTTGTTCTTTCGGCCATTGCCGCCCGTTTTGTCTTTCCGGCCGTCAGCATGGAAGGAGAAGCTTTCTGGATTATTCAATCAGCGCCCGTTTCCATGAAAACATTCCTCTGGATTAAGTTTTTTCTCTACTACATACCGCTGCTTATTCTATCGGAATTCCTGATTGTCGTTTCCAATATTCTTCTTGGGGTTACGCCATTTATGATGTTTTTATCAGTCCTGACTATATTTTGTCTTGTTCCCGCTGTCGTCGCGCTTGCCGTAGGACTGGGCGCCCGTTATCCTGATTTTAAATCGGAAAATCCGGCACTATCGGTGACCAGTTTCGGGGGCGTGCTTTTTATGCTGCTTAGTTTTGGTCTGATTGCTTTGGTCATTATCCTGGAAGCAGGCCCGGTTTATAAAATATTTACATCCAGAATTCACGGTTACGGCTTTTCCTGGATACAAATTCTCTGGTTTGCCCTTTCCTTCGCTTTTGCGTTGTTTCTTTGCGTTTTTGCAGTATTTTATCCCATGAAACTGGGCGAAAAAAATCTGCAGAAAAGATAAACACCTCCTTGCCTGTTTAAATGCTGGCATCATCAGGTAAAAGAAGCTCCGGAAGTCGTCAGAAGTTGAAAATTATCTTGATTTTAGTTGCCGGATAGGCTAAACATCCCCGCATTCTGTATGAACCCGTTTCATCAGATCTTTTGCGGATCTTGTTGAGATATTGAAAGGAGTTTTCATGGCAAAGTACGAATCCAAATCTCTCAGAAATATGGCCGTCATCGGTCACGGCGGCACAGGTAAAACCTCTCTTTGTGAATCACTTTTATATGTTTCCGGAAAAAATGAACGGTTGGGCCGTGTTGATGACGGCTCGTCCACCATGGACTATGAGCCGGAAGAACAAAAAAAGCACGTTTCAATCTCGTCCGCTGCCAATTTTGTCGAATGGGACAAACATAAAATCAATATCGTGGACACGCCGGGCGACTCCAACTTTACCTTTGATATTAAGTGCTCTATGAGCATTGTGGATAATGCGGTCGTGATTATTGACTCGGTCGGCGGCGTTGAATTCCAAACACAAAAAGTATGGGAGCTGGCTGACGAATATTCCCTCCCCCGCATGATTTTCATCAATCGAATGGATCGGGAAAGAGCTAATTTCAACAAAGTGCTGGAAAGCATCAAAACAAAACTTAAGAAAAAAGCAACCCCGATCTGCCTGCCTATCGGGGCGGAAGATAAATTTCAGGGCATTATTGATCTGATCACCATGAAGGCTTATACTTTTGCCGATAATAAAGGCGTTGGCAAGGCGTCTGACATTCCGGCGGATCTGATGGATGAAGCCAGCATGATGCGCGGTTCCATGGTCGAAGACATCGCGGAAGCAGACGACGAACTGATGAACAAATATCTGGAAGCCGGCGAACTTTCCGCGGAAGAACTCAAGTCCGGTTTAAAAAAAGGCGTGACGTCAGGAAGTATTATCCCCGTCATTTGCGGTTCAGCCGTCAAAGGCATCGGCGTCACCATGCTGATGGATATAGCCGTCAGTTCTTTCGCATCACCTGTTGACCGTGGACCGGTTAAAGGTACAAAACCGGGCACAGATAAAACAGAAGAAAGACAGCCTTCGGAAGATACTCCTTTTTCCGCAATTGTCTTCAAAACCATTGCCGATCCTTACGCGGGCCGGTTGACATTATTCCGTGTCTATTCGGGAAAACTTAATTCCGATACTGCCGTCTATAACTCTTCGAAAAAGATCACGGAAAAATTCGGCCATATTTTCTTTCTGGAAGGCAAAAATCAGAAACAGGCGGAAGTACTTATTCCGGGTGACATTGCCGGTGTCGCCAAACTGAAGGAAACCGTCACCGGTGATACACTTAGCCACGAAAAGTCCCCCATCATCTTTGCCAAAGTCGCTGTCCCGCCCCCGATCATGTCTTTTGCCGTTGAACCGAAATCCAGAGGCGATGAAGACAAGATCGCCTCCACCATTCACCGTCTTACGGAAGAAGATCCAACCATTGTCTTCTCCCGCAACGTCCAGACCAAAGAAATGATTCTCTCCGGCATGGGTCAGGTGCATATTGAAGTCAACATTGAGAAGATGAAAAGAAAATTCGGCGTCGAAGTCAATCTGAACACGCCGAAAGTCCCTTATTTTGAAACCATTAAAGGAAAAACCAACGTTCAGGGCCGATACAAGAAGCAGTCCGGCGGACGTGGCCAGTTCGGTGATTGTACAATCGACATTGAGCCCATGCCACGCGGCGGAGGCTATGAATTCCTGGATAAAATCGTTGGTGGCGTTATTCCGGGGCAATACCGCCCGGCCGTAGATAAAGGCATTGTGGAAGCCGCCGCCAAAGGCGTTCTGGCCGGTTATCCTGTGGTGGATTTCAGGATATCCCTTGTTTTCGGTTCCTATCATACCGTAGATTCTTCGGAAATGGCCTTTAAAATTGCCGGTTCCATGGCCTTTCAAAAAGGCGTCATGGAGTGTCAGCCAATCCTGTTGGAACCCATTGTCAACATTGCCATTGAAGTTCCAGATGAATACATGGGCGATGTTATCGGTGATCTCAACAGCCGCCGGGGGCGCGTTCTAGGCATGGACACCAATGGCACCAATCAGGTGATTAAAGGTCAGGTGCCTATGGCGGAAATATTAAAGTATGCTCCCGATCTGCGCTCCATGACCAGCGGACGCGGAAACTTCACCTACACCGATTCGCATTATGAAGAAGTCCCCTCCTATATCGCGGACAAAATTATTGCCGAATCGAAAAAAGAAGAAGACTAATAAAGAATGTTCAACGCCGGAATCATCACGGTGAGCGATAAAGGCTCGCAGGGCAAACGGGAAGATAAAAGCGGCCCCGCAATAGCAGAAATGCTTGCGGGCGCCGCTATTGACATAAAACATACCCTCATCATTCCTGACGAAGTTGACCAGATACAAAAAGCGATTATTCAATTCGCCGATGTGGAAAAACTGGATGTGATTCTGACCACGGGCGGCACGGGGGTCAGCCCGCGCGATCTCACGCCGGATGCCACACTGAAAGTTATTGATAAAGAAGTGCCCGGCATGGCCGAAGCCATGCGCTACGCCAGTATGAAAATCACGCCGCATGCCATGATCTCCCGGGCGGTCGCAGGCATTCGTGGTCGCTCATTGATCATCAATCTCCCCGGAAGCCCCAAAGGCGCCAAAGAGAATCTCGCCGCCGTTTTACCCGCGCTTCAACATGCCATCGAAAAAATCAGAGGCGATGACGGCGACTGCGCAACGTCATTATAGGGAACGGTCTGTCATGGATCTTGGTTCGTCATTCATGATGAGGGATTGGATATCTTTTTTTCGGTCTTCAATCATCGGTGGCGCTTCATTCTCCCTTAGTTCCTTGCGCAAATCTCTGATCGTTTTATTCAGACGGCTTATCGTGCGGTTCAGGCGAAACCTCTCCATCACGCCTAACAACCCCGTAATGATGACACCCACCAGCAAGGCAACAAAAATAAGCATATAAGCCGGAACAACAATATCCTGTATGGAGTAGTACTTTATGGTTACAAGCGCGGAATTGAATTGTGAAAAGGTAACAATAAAAAAAGCAAAAATGATGGTGAGTATCAAATAAAATATTTTCATCGCGTTAAACCTCCTGCTGATGTTTTTTAAAAAGAGGTGCAAGTTTTGCGGCGGTTGTCGCCAGATCCTCCGGAATAACGCGGACATTACCGACCACACTCATAAAATTGGTATCACCGTCCCAGCGCGGGATTATATGGACATGAACATGTTCGGCAATGCCGGCGCCGGCTGCCTTGCCCAAATTCATGCCGATATTAAAACCATGCGGATTCATCGCTTCTTTCAGTACTTTGACGGCTTTATCCATCAGGGCGAAAATTTCCATGCGTTCTTCGGATGTGAATTCTTCAATGCCGCCCAGATGTCTCTGCGGAATAATCATAAGGTGACCAGCGACATAGGGATATCGGTTCAACATTACAAAACAGGTCTTTCCCTCAAACACGATGTAATCATCGCATCGAATTGAACATTTACAAAATACACATCCGTCTTGCTTTTCACCCACGAGATACTCCATCCGCCAGGGAGCAA
>CAIVDK010000147.1 GCA_903904655.1 uncultured delta proteobacterium
AATCTGCTCGAGGCGTTTCTGTCCCGAATACACCGAAAGACTTAAATTCGGCCGGTCGAAGGACGTGATAAACTGATGCTCCTCAGGGATATCCAGCTGCCGCAAAATGTCCTTGCGGATCACTCGATCAGCCGTGGCGGTAAGCGCAATCAGAGGTACGGCCGGAAATTTTTCTCTCAGGACATGAAGTTTCAGATAATCCGGTCGGAAATCATGCCCCCAGGATGAAATGCAATGCGCTTCATCCACGGCAAAAAGAGAGAGTCTAAGCTTTTGTAAAAAGCCAATTGTGGAGGCAGCGCCCAGTCGCTCCGGAGAGATATAAAGCAGCTTGATCTCACCTTTGAGGCACTGGCGGATAATGGCCGTGCTTTCTTCTTCGGCAAGCGTGCTGTTGAGAAACGCCGCGGGAATGCCGTTGGCCGTAAGTCCGTCCACCTGGTCTTTCATCAAAGCGATGAGCGGCGAGATGACAATGGCCGTGCCGTCCATGATCAACGCGGGAATCTGAAAGCAGACGGATTTTCCCCCGCCCGTCGGCATCAAAACCAGCGCGTGTTTCCCCGCGAGAGCGTGATCGATGATTTCCGCCTGCAGCGGATAAAATGTCTCATAACCGAAGTATCTTTTTAAGGCGTCTTGCTTGGTCATCTTACGGGGAAAGTCCACTTTAATTAATCAACCACCTCGCGAGCAAGCTCGCGGAGAATTAACGCTCGTCCCGCTTAAGCGGGATTGAACTATAAACAGGGCTTAAAAGCGCTTGCCCAGGTAAAGATAAATTGACGAATGGCTGCGTTGGGCCTGACCGTAGGCAAGGTAAATTGGTCCCAGATATGATTTGGTTCCGATAAAAACACTTCCGGCGAGAATCAAAGATTCAAAATTGATATCCGCCCTTTTATTCCAGACATTGCCCGCTTCCGCGGACATACCGAAGTATAGTGGCATCTTGAGCGCGCCCAGTCCAGCGGAGCCGATCTCCCTGTAGGCCAACAGACGGGCCAGGCCGGCATGACGGCCATAAATTTCATTGGCGGAAAAGCCGGACAGATTCAGGAATCCGCCCAGCGGGAAGGTGTCCTGAACAGCCATGTCGTCATTATCCAGAGTGGTTTTAATGTCGATAGAGGGAAGAAACGTATATTTTCCCCAGGTGAACGCAGTCATCCATTTGACGCCCACCGCCTGCACCTCAATATCCGAGCCCAACATTTTTAGATTATAATCCCAGGCCACATAGGCATCCGTACCGTATAAAGGGAAAACATAGTTATCCAGTGTGCTGTAAGCAGCCGAAACAAGGATACTACCTCTGTTATAGATATTCGCCGGTCCGGTATGGTCGCCGACCAGAACCTTTATATCGCCGTATTCCCGGCGAACACCCAGACGCAATTCGCCCCAGTTGCCGAATTGTCTGCCAACGTCCAGACCGATGTGCCCTGATTGAGCCCGATACCGCGTGATAATATCGCCATCTTCGTTGTAGTCGTTAAAATTTCTCACACGGTATCCGGTATTAGCAGCAACAAAATAGCTGAGCGAATAATCAATCGGTTGATAAAACTCGGTAATAATGTGCGGGCTTTCGCCAATCTGTACTTCGGTGCGCCATTCTCCCGCCAGACGGTTCATGGCCGTTTTCGTAAACTGCGCGGTCAATGAATAACTGCTGGAGCCTTTGAAGTTGTCTTCCAAACCCAAGCCGAAACGAAAATAATTCGGGCCCCATGATTTTTCGAGAGGTTCGATAACCATTCCTGATGTTTTATCTTTTTTCTTCAGGTAAAAATCCACGCGCTCAAACGTGTCAATGCCGTAAACCCGATCAATATTTCTTTTTAATTCGGCTAATTTGAGTTTCGCGCCCGGCTTTATATCGATATGCGCCGCTATGAGGCCGGTGGGCAGCGACGTTTTATTGACCACCTCCACGGTGTCAATGGTCGGCATCTCCTGATCTTTTTTTCTCTGGATCTGCAAATAAGCCAGAAAGTCTTTATCAGGAGCGGCTAGACGGGCAAGCTGCGGCTTCATCTCCTCTGCTTTTTTCCGGCCGGTTGCGACCGCCTCGGAGGCGCGAATAAAATCGCCGCTGCTAATGTTGCCCATATCCGGTCGAATCAGAATATCCGTCTCGTGCATCGTGCGGATTTGCAGGGTAGTATTGCGCTGAACCAGAATGGTCGTGAGTTGGGAAGTGACTTCGACTGAGGATGTCAGTTCCTCGCGCCTGCTCAGATTTGTACTGATATCGACAACAATAACAACATCCGCACCCATTTGCCGGGCAATATCTATGGGCAAATTATTGGCGATACCGCCATCCACCAGAATCCTGCCGTCAATTTCCACGGGTGCAAATAAAGCAGGAATAGACATGCTGGCACGAATCGCTTTAACCAATTCCCCCTTTTCCAGAATGACGGTATCGCCGGTTTCGAGGTCTGTGGCGACGGCCCGGAAGGGAATGTTCAGCTTGTTGAAATCGTCAATACCCTCCGTATGGAAAAGCAGGGATTTCAAGATCAGGTTCAGATTCTGTCCCTGAAGGAAACCTTTGGGTATGGCAAACTTGCCGTCCTTAAAGCCCAGATCAAAGTTAATCAGATAATCGGCCGCTTCCCTCTTGCGGCGAAAGGTAAGTTCACTGGGTGGGGGCTTATCCTTAAAAGCCTCATTCCATTCCATACTGGTAACAAATTTTCCCATCTCGGCGGGCGACATCCCCGCCGCATAAAGAGCGCCGACTATCGCTCCCATGCTGGTGCCGGCAATGCAGGAAATAGGAATTTTCATTTCTTCCAGAACCTGAATCACGCCCACATGAGCCATTCCCCGCGCCCCGCCACCGCTTAATACCAGACCAATGCGCGGCCGGCCATCAGGAGCGGTCAGTCCGGCCTGGGCGTCAGCCGCCGCAAACAAGAAAACGCCTATGACTATACACAAAAACAGGGGATTAATTTTCAGTATTCCACCACCGGATTTGAAAACGCCTGAGTTCATGAAAGGTTCCGCTACTTCCTACCGTTTATTCGTTATTATTTCCGGCCCTCGCGATTCATACCGTCGCGCTGCGGTCGATCTCCGCGATCGATAGAGCGCTGCGGCACATCTTGTCTTTCTTCACGCGGCGTAAAACGCTGATCGCTTTTCATGTCGCGCTCCCGAACCTGAACCGGTTTATCTTGTTCCATTAAACGTCGATCCGGCTGTTTAACCCTGTCACCATCCGTAATACGCGGAACACCACTACCCGGATGCTTACCCGGATCGGTTTCCTGTTGGCCCAGCCGTGGCTGCTTCTCCCGGTTGATAATAACGGGTGTGCCCCCGGCAGGCTTTCTGTCCTTGTCATCCAGGCGCGGAATCGGCCGTTTTTCCCTGTCCGTAACACTGGGCACGCGCGGTTTGTCAGGTGGCCTACGTCTGCCCGGTTCGGGAACATCGCCGCCGGGTCTGCGATCCCAACGCTTCCCGTCCGGTAATGGTTTGCCCGGTGGATGGAAACGCGGAATTTCACCGCCGCGTCTTTCACGTACATATCGTCTGTCACGATCAGGCCGCCAACGGTGATCCGGACCTCGGTAGTCATGATAACGCCTGTTGAATCTTCTGGTTCTGTCAATATCCACAATAATGATATTGCGCTCACGCCAGTTGAAGCTGCTCCAGCCGAACACCCCGAAGCCGACGTAGAACCGGGGAGAAAAAATAATACCGGGTCCCGCTACAACCAGTCCGGGCAGGATAATCGGGAAAGGTGGAAACAGGGGAAGCCACCAATGTCCGTAAACCACATAAGGATCGTAAGCAGGCACGTAAATATAATCCGGACCGATCGGATCAATACGGATATAACGCTCCTCAATGATCACTTTCTGTTCCGGCGTTGTTGCAAGGTGCCCTGCGGCACGTGCTCTGGCACGCAACTCCTGGATAGTATCCATGACCTCTTGTTCCTGATTTGTAAAAGCGTCTCCCAACCGGGCTGTCCAGTTGAGATTCTCACTCATCATGGTCAGAACTTTCGGATAGTGGCAAAGCGAGAGAACGCTGACATCCCAATCTTTGGCCTGCAGAGCTTCATCCAGGGCGTCGTTCGTACTAACATAAGGATTTTTCGTCAGCCATCGTTCAGCTTCTACCACATCAAATGGATAGGTGGCGGCCATCAAAATCTGTGACAGCAGCGCATCGGGATAAAGCGCGATCGGGGCGAGCATTTGGGCCAGCTCCTCATTGCTGAATGTCTGATTGGAAGAAGCCTGGGCACCATCCTGCGCTCCCGCCACACACGGAATGAGCACCGCTATCAGCACAATCATGCAGATTATATTTTGAAGACGTTTGATCATTATGGTTAAACCTCCTACAAATTGGCAAGACGCGAAACAGACATCCCGCATTGTTGCTAAATTTTTACCGTGCGAATCAGTATAGTGAGTAGAAACCGGAAAATCAATGGTTAAGTAGAGGAATCATCCCGCATGCGTCCAAGATAACCCCTTCTTTTTCAAGGAGTTGTTTTTTCATTTCACTGCCGCCGCCGAACTGTCCAAGCTTTCCATCGGCCCGAACCACACGATGACAGGGAATAATGATGGGGAATGGATTATTCGCCAGCGCCGTACCCACCGCTCTGGCCGCGCGAGGATTTCCGACCTTTGCCGCCAGATTTGAATAAGTAGCAACTTTGCCGCGAGGTATTTTATAAGCCTGTTTTAATACTTTTGCTGAAAATTCCGTAAGCCTTGCTAAATTCAAGATGGATAAATCAAACTTCTGCTTTTTACCGTTAAAGAAATCAACGATCAACTGATCAATACCATTGGGAACTGTGCGCGAAACCTTATTGATTGCGGGAAAATTCCTGACAATTCTGACCATCATCTTTTCTTTGCCGCCGGGCAGATAAATATATTCCACTTGCGGTTTCTCTCCGGCAAAGTCCCACACCAACCCGATTTCGTCCTTCCCGACTTTGATTATCTGATAAAACATAAAACACCTCCGTTAGGTTTTTAGACTTTTAGGCTGAAGGCTGAAGGCTGAAGGTCTTTTTTGTTTGCCTTCGGCGTCCTTCTTGTATTTTTTAATGTCCACCTTCGCCCCCTACAGGGGACACGAGAATGTTATATCGTTTATTTTTGCTTTTACCTTCAGCCTTCGGCCTCCATCCTTCTCCCTAAATACCTATATGTTCAATTAATATCTTCACACCAATGGCAATCAAAACCACACCGCCCAGAATCTCAACTTTCTTACCAAAAACCCGGGCCAGTCCCTTGCCGAAAATCATACCGACCGCCGTCATCACAAAACAAATAACACCAATGATCACCGCCGGAAACAAGATAGGCGTTTTCAAAAGAGAAAAACTGAATCCCACGGCTAGCGCGTCAATGCTGGTGGCAATCGAAAGCAGAAAGAGCGGCCAGCCGCTTGTCTGATCGGCTTTCTCCTCATCGCTTTCCTTTGCAAATCCTTCCCAGATCATTTTTCCGCCAATGACTGCCAAAAGCGCAAAAGCAATCCAGTGATCAAAACTCTGAATCATAGAGACCACTGTCGAACCGGCTAGCCAACCGGCGAGCGGCATCACAAACTGAAAAATACCGAAAGCGAAAGAAAGCCGCAAAACAGGAGCCCACGACTTTTTGCGATCTACCGCGCCGATTCCGATAGCTACGGAAAAAGCGTCAATACCAAGACCAACCGCCAGAAGAAAAATCGTAATCAAACTCATATCATGACCCAGAACAAGGGGTTGCAACCCCTTGTTCCCTATCTCTGCGTCAACGCCGCGTAAATTTTTCCTGCCAACTCCTTACCAATTCCCGGAACCTTTTGCAAATCGGGAAGCGAGGCGTTTTGAATCTGACTCGCCGAACCGAAATGTTTAAGCAACGTCTTCCGGCGCTCGCTGCCTATACCGGGAATAGTATCCAGAATCGAGCTGAAGTCATTTTTTTGTTTCAACTTATGATGGTAACGGAGGGCAAAGCGGTGCGCCTCATCGCGGACCCGCTGCAAAAGTAACAGAGCGGCCGGCCGGGACGAAAGATAGACAGCGTCCTTACGCCGGGGCAGATAGACGCGATCCTCCGCCTTGGCGGTTTTCCCACGAAGCTTGTTTTTCGCGGTTAGATATGCTCTTTCTTCTTTAGCCAGTCCGATCACATCCAGCTTAATCTTCAATTCGCTCAAAACGGAAAGCGCGACATTGAGCTGCCCTTTGCCTCCGTCAACAACCACCAGATCGGGCAGCGGATCGGAGCCTGTAAAACGCCGGATCAGTACTTCACGCATCATGCCGTAATCATCTGGTTCGTCCTTGGCTTTAATACGAAAACGCCTATAACCCGATTTATCCGACTCGCCGTCCTGAAAAACCACCATAGATCCCACAGCGTTTTTCCCGCTGATGTTGGAAATATCATAACACTCCATTCGCCGGGGAAGTCCGGTCAGAGACAGTTTTTCCTGAAGGATTTGCAGGACTGCGGTTTTCTGTTCTTCTTTTTTCTGGCCTGATGCAAACAACTCGCGGGCATTGGCGCAGGCCATATCGAGCAGTGCTTTTTTAGTTCCGCGCTGAGGAACCGTGAGCGGCACCTTCTTTTCCTTTTTGTCGGCAAGCCATTCAGCAATCACATTTTCATCGGGAAAAATACGGGGCAGGATAATCTCATCCGGCACGTTGGAAACATCGTAATACTGTTGCAGCACTGACGAAATAATTTCACCTTCGTCCGCTTTTGTTTTTACCGGCGTGAACGATTTGCTTCCCAACAATTTTCCACCGCGTATAAACAGAAGGCAGAGCTGATATGTATCACCATCTGCAAAGACACCCAGCACATCCTGATTCTCGGCGCCTCCCCAATCCACATTTTGCCGTTCCAGCGCGTGTTCCAGTGCGCCGATGCAGTCGCGCAGGCGCGCCGCTTCTTCAAAGTTTAAGCCCTGGGACGCTTCTTCCATCTGCCTTTTTAAATCGGAAATCAGTTCACGGCGGCGTCCCTGCAGAAAGGACACGGCGCTTTCTGCCAGTTTCCGGTAATCTGTTTCATCAATCAAGTTTTTGCAGGGCGCAAGGCATCGCCCGATTTGATATTCCAGGCACGGCCTCGTTCTCAGTTGAAAATCCCTGTTGCGGCAGGTGCGCAGCGGGAAGATCTGCTGAACAAAACGCAGCGTTTCACGGGCTGCCAGTCCTGACGGGTACGGACCGAAATAGAGCGCCTTGTTAGCAAGTCTTTTACGCACCAGCTGCAGGCGCGGATATTTTTCCGCCGGATCAAGAGACAGATGATAATAGGTTTTATCATCGCGCAGTATGACATTATAACGGGGACGATGCTTCTTGATGAGATTGTTCTCCAGAATCAGCGCTTCTTTTTCTGTGGCCGTCGTGATGAATTCAATATCCTTGACTCGCGCCATCAAAAACGGCGCCATCGGCCGCGTATCGCGGCCGGTAAAATAAGAACTGATACGGCTTTTCAGATCATTGGCCTTGCCCACATAGATCACCTTCCCCGGCGCGTCGCGCATGATATAAACCCCTGGGCTGCGCGGCGCGGAAGTCATTTTTTCTTTTAAGGCAGTGTTTTCTTCCATCAATATTTCCTTACCCCTTCCCTGCGTCTATCCGAAAACACTTTTTAAAAACAGCAGAACCTTTTCTTTGACCTCATCGGACGCCTTGCCCCGCAGGATACCGTGATGATCAGCGGAAATCTGAACCAACTGTTTGTTGGCCGTACCCAGGCGCGAAAATATATCCGCGCCGCTGACCGGATTCACCACCGGATCAGCCGATCCCTGAATCACCAGGACCGGACATTTCACGTCGGGCAGCCGGGATTTGACATGCGTCATCAGCCGTTCCAGTTCATAAACACCGTGCACGGGATTGCGGCTATAATTGATGTGGGGATTTTCCGGTTCATTGACGACATATTCCATTTTACCTCGCTTCATGCGCAGAACGGAAAGGAATTTATTCCATCCGACAACCAACGGGGAGTACTTTGCTGACGAATCCTGCAGACGGGCGGGGCCATTAATCGAAATAACGCCCGCAAACCGTCCCGGCTTGTTGGCCGCCTGCAACAACGCAAGACCCGCGCCAGTGGAAAAACCGGCAATAGCAAAAGACTTCATGGAGTTTTTCATAATAATGTAAGCGCGATTCACGGATTCATACCACTCATGCCAGTCCTGCGAGGCCAGATCCACAGGAGAAGTGCCGTGTCCCCGCAGCCGCGCGCCGTAAACACTAAAACCTTTTTTATACAGAAATTCCGCCAGCGGCTGGATTTCCTCCGGTGCGGCCATGTAGCCGTGCACCAGAATGACGCCCCGGTTGCTCAAAAGAACGCGCCTCAAAAAAGGCTTGCCGACGGACTGCGGTTTGCTCTCGCCTTCAATAAAATGCCGCGAATAATCCTCTTCGAAAATCTGCCTATCCAGTTCCAGAAATTGTTTTTTGATTTTCTGCCGGATGAAGCTCGCCGGGAAAAGCATCAAATGATCCAGTCCCGTCGTGAGGCTTTTCAGAGGTTCGATTTCGTTTTTAAGAACCTCAACAATGTTATCCTTACGGATAGCGTGAAATTCATAGGTTTTGCTGAAACGCTCCTGGTGTCTCGTGATCATGCCATCCTGACGCGAAATGAGACCGTCGGCTATGGCATCTTTAACAAAGTTTTCATATTTCTCATGGACATCATCGCTGAGCAAATGAATTTTCTCGTGGTTCAGCGTTTGGTGGTAATTGGATATGCCCGTTTTCATCAAATGTTCGATGGCCTGATAGATACGATTTTTCAAATCGCTTTCGGCAAAGCTGGTTTTCAAGTATTTCATAAGGATGTAAGAAGCCAGATGATCATGATTGACCGTCGTCATCTCATAGATGGCGCTCATATATTCATACATCATATCCACATAAATCTTTTTGAATGGGGTGGCGTCCTTTAATTCGGCAGGGTCCAGATAAAGTCTCTGATCCGTCAGCATCTCCTGAATACCGGCGCCGGCGGCGAGGTATTTTTTCACCGCAATCGGTTTGCCCAGATTAATATCGATATCCACGCCGTCCATGACCATTGAACCTTCCACCTGCATCTCCTCTTTCATTCGCAGAGAGACATCATGAACAAAGCGGTTAATCAGTCTGCTGATCGCGTTATCCCTCGCGCGCACCGGATAATACGTGATGTTGACCGGCACGATGACAGTCTCCTTTTCGAGAATCTTGTTTGCGTCCTCTGGATCGAAACCGAAATGCGCGGCAATTCCGGCGATGGATTCCTGATCATTGCGCTCGCGCAGTATGCGCAGCTTTTCACGGATAAACTGCGACCGAAGCGCGATGCGCCCCGCGCCTGTGTGCGGCGGGCGGCGACCCGTAGCGGTATTAATCAGATATTTGCCCCTTTCAATAATTTTTTTATCCTTGATCATCTGACCTTCCGGAAAAATAATCACCGGATGACTGTCCGTGAGCAGAGCCCTGATCAAAATCTTATCCCGGTTGGGATCGGTTGTGGAAATGCCGCCGCCCCGATTCATAATTTCACCGAGCTTCCCTGTAAAGAAGGAGGAATCAGCCAGAGAGACCGGATATTTTTTGATATACTTCTTGATGACATACGGCATGATGACGGTTTCCATGCGCGTAAAGTGATTAACTACATATAAGACCGGCTGATCCGGCACATTTTCCATGCCGTGCAGGCGGACATCCGTACCTGATGCCTTGAAAACAACATCCATCGCGACCATGATGCTGCGAATCATGGCGTTGGAAATATTCAAGATCAGGGGTTGCTCATTCTTTGTTTCCACCGAAAATCCTCCAGCACGTTATTTAAAATATCCGGGTTGTTGGTAAAAATTCCACTGACACCCAGCGCAAGCACCCGTATCATATTACTATCGTCATTCAGGGTATAAACATTGACTGGAATCTGATGATGTTTCAAATCATTAAGCCATTGCCGGGTTAGTTCTCGTTTCGAGCAGTTGAAAGCATCGGCGTGCAGGAATTCGATGATTTGCGAGGGTAGTTTAGAGCCATACAGACCTTTTTCATAAAGCACGGCCACGGGAACCGTTTTATCAATCTTCTTCAGATGAATGATCGCCCGGGGATCAAAACTGGAAAACACCACATGACCCCGCATCCCGATGGAATCGATAATTTGCAGACATTTTTCCTCAATGCCGCCGGAAATAGTATCTGTCAACGCTTCTGTTTTGATCTCAATATTGACTGCAATTTTATTTTTGCAAACGGCCAGAACGTCAGCCAGCATTGGAATGTTTTCACCCTGAAATTTATTATCAAACCATCTTCCGGCGTCCAATTTCTGCAATTCGGCAAGTGTGTGATCGGCAACTCTTCCCCGGCCGTTCGTGCAGCGGGATATTTTTTCATCATGAAAAACGATTACTTTCCCGTCTGATGTGAGTTGGACATCAATTTCCACCATATCCGCTCCCAGTGTAATGGCGCCTTCAAATGAGACAAGCGTATTCTCGGGATAATAAGCCGACGCGCCGCGATGGGCGATGACCGTGAAGTCATCGCCCTCAATTGAGTTATACTTGAACAGATGATATGGTTTCAGCATCGGACAGCACCAGAAGGTTCACGGTTCATGGTTAAGGCGGCGCGCTTGTCACAGAGACCTGGTCAGGCGTAGCCACATTTCACACCTCACTTGAAATGTTTCACGCATGCCTCACATTACCCCTTATTTTTCGCACCAGTTCGATTGTTTTAACATATTCATTTAATTAGTTCTTTGTTTTTTTGCATGAAATTCATTCGCCGGATACGATCGACGCCCTCATCAGGCAAAATAAACCGGCCGATCATGTTGTCGAATGGCTGATATAACCGTTCATGAACACTTCTTTGTTTACAAGTCACCGTAAAAGGGATATTGATAACGGCAGTGGTATTGATGATCATTGCTGTGAATAATGAACGGGAGGATCAAGATGAAGGTACTCGGTATTATGGGAAGCCCGCGAGTCGGAGGCAACAGCGATATTCTTCTGAGTCAGGCATTAGCCGGCGCCAAAGAAGCCGGTGCGGATGTGGAGAAAATCATCCTCGACCGGAAGCACATTGCCGGATGCAAAGACTGCAAAAAATGCAATAAAATCGGCGTCTGCGCCATCAAGGATGACATGGCTGAAATTCAGGAGAAAATTCTGGACGCCTATGCCATCATCCACAGCAGCCCCGTTTACTTCTGGACGATGACCTCACAAATGAAAGCCTACCTGGACCGGTGGTGTGTTTTCTTTGATGCCCAGTGGCGCTGGCAAAAAGATTATTATCCGAAAATGAGAAGCAAACGCGTAGGGCTGATCACCGTCTGCGGCGACACAAACGTGCACACAGGAGATCCGATTGTTCACAGTTTCAAGTCAACCGTTGATATGACCAAAATGCAATGGCTCGGATCCGTCATGGCCTCCGCCGACGATAAAGGAGACATCGCCAATAACGAAACTGCTTTGCAGCAAGCCTTTGAACTAGGGAAGAAGGCTGCAACGCCCTGAGTCATTTTTCTAAATTAGCCGCGGCCATCTCGCACATGGATGCTGCCGTGGAATCGCCAACCAGCTGCAGTAAATCCTCTTCTGCCAGGGAGACAATTAAAGAACTCTTACTTTTCAATTTTTCAATAACCTTCGCAACGATCAGATCTTCAGTCTGATGATCGATATCGATATTCTTAACTTTTTGCAGATCTGCTCCGGGAGGGAAATTGAAATGTATCTTATTATTCGTTATTTTATTGCCAATATGATTTTCATCGATCTGTTCTTTTATCTCAGGTATCATGAATTTAACCGTTTTATGAACATTTTCCCAACTCACAGCTTACTCCTTTTCTGATCAATAGACCTAACTCCCATGTTGTTACTAATAAATTACAGCAACGACCCAATATATGCAAATTAATTTGACGTCCTACATACCATGGATATTATCAAAAGCGTGAATAAAAAAACTAAAGAGCCGTGCCGCCAAATGATTTATTACCTTGACATACACCCGCGCTCCCCTCTATATTTCGGCCCTTAGTAACGGGCCGAAAGCATAAGCATAGGATCGCCTGAAGGAAAATGACAACATTTCTTAAAACTAGCGGGAAACATGGAGGTTTATTGCATTGAATCTTGATCTTTTATTTCATCCGAAAAGCATAGCGGTTATCGGCGCCTCAGATAATCTTGGCGGCGGGAAAATGCCATATTTTCAAATATTACAGATGAACGGCTTCAAAGGGGCTCTCTATCCGGTCAACCCACGGCGTGGCGTAGTGAGCGGTGTCAAGGCCTATGCGTCCATCGATGAACTCCCTGAGCCGGTCGATTTTGCGATCGTTGCCGCGCCCCTGGAACAATCCATAGACATTGTTAAGGCGGCAGTTCGCAAGCAAATCAAATTCATCCACTTTTTTACCTCCGGCTTCGGAGAGATGGGAAACCGGCAATTGGAAGAGGATTTAATCCGGGAGGCGCGAAAAGGGGATCTCCGGATTGTCGGCCCCAATTGTGTGGGGATTCACTGTTCCGAATCGCACATTTCTTTCACGACCGGGCCTCCACAGGAATCGCTGGGATCCGTTGCCTTCCTGGGGCAATCGGGCGGGGTCACGGCAAATTTTCTGGCGATGGCATCGACAAGAAAGATTGTGCTCAATAAAGTCGTTTCATACGGAAACCAAATCGATCTTCGTATTGAAGATTATCTGGACTATCTCGCCTCCGACCAGAATATCAAGCTTATCGCCTGCTACATTGAAGACATCAAGAATACGGAAACATTTCTCAAGACGCTTCGACGGACGACAGCCATAAAACCGGTGATTATTCTCAAAGGGGGGAAAACGGATGCCGGATCAAAGGCCGCGGCGAGCCATACGGGCGCCATGGCAAGCAATTACACGATCTGGGCTGCTGCCGTCCGGCAGTATGGCGCAATTCTGGTTGATGATTTTGAGCAGATGATGGATCTGGTAATGCTGGGCACCATTCAGAAAACATTAACAGGCAAACGCGTTGGATTTCTCGGCGCCGGAGGCGGCGTTTCGGTCCTCTTCAGCGATCTGGCCGTGAAGTCGGGCCTGTCTCTTCCGGAATTAGGTGAAAAAGCACAGAAGATGATCAACGAAAAGATCATGGGCGTCAATACATCTACGACAAATCCAATCGATCTGGGAGCCTTCGGCTTCGACCTCAATGTCATGCTCCACACCATGAAAGCGCTCGATGAAGACGATGGAATCGACGTGATTGTTCCCTACTTTTCAGTTGAATACATCATGCGTGCGGAATTATTCCTTAATGTAAAAAATAATAATGATACCATCTTCGAAATGGCTAAACAGATCAAGAAGCCTGTCATCTCCATTTTGTCCAGTTTTGTGGAAGATGATCTGGCTGCGGAACGCATCAGGATTGGCACGTTTGCCGCCCTGCGCAAGGCAGGATTCCCCGTATACTCCCTGATGCAGGACGCCATTTATTCTATCGGGACATATTTCGAATGGGCGGCCAAGCAAGCCCGCAGCAAAAAATAAGGGAGAGAAAATAATGTTTCAAGGCTGCTCAAAATGCTGTCCGGCTTTTCTTTCAGCCTTCAGCCTAAAACGCTTCCGTCTATTTTCTAATGTGCTTCGTCCCAGTTCTTGCCGGCTGCAATCTCCACTCTCAGCGGCACCTTGAGCTTGATGACTTCTTCCATTTCTTTTTTGACCAGTTGCATGACTTCTTCTTTTTCTTGGACCGGCGCTTCGACAACCAACTCGTCATGCACCTGCATGATCAGGCGGGCGGAAAGTTTTTTCTCCCACAGCAGATGATCAATGTTGACCATCGCCACTTTGATCAAATCTGCTGCGGAACCCTGGATGGGCGCGTTGATCGCCATGCGTTCGGCAAACTGGCGCACGGAAGGAATCTGACTTTTTAATTCCGGCAGGTAACGGCGGCGGTTCAAGAGTGTGCAGACATAACCGTCGCGTCTTGCGCCTTCTAAAATACCGTCCAGATAGGTGCGGACTTTTTTATAGCGGGCAAAGTAGCCGTCAATGTAGGTCTGCGCGGTTTTCTGCAAAACGCCCAGTTCCCTGGCTAAACCGAACGCGCTCATACCATAAAGAATGCCGAAGTTGATGACTTTGGCCTGCCGGCGCATGTCGGCGTTGACCATTTGCGGAAAAACACCGAAAATGTCGGAGGCGGTACGGCTGTGAATATCTTCGTCGGAGGCGAAGGCCTCAAGCAGCGATTCGTCTTGAGACAGGTGCGCCAGCACTCTGAGCTCAATTTGCGAATAATCGGCGGAGATCAAAACACAATCAGGCGCGGCAATAAAGGCCTGGCGGATTCTTTTTCCCTCCAGTGTCCGAATGGGAATATTCTGCAAATTGGGATTGCTGCTGGATAATCTGCCGGTGGCCGCCACGGTCTGGTTGTAGGATGTATGAATCCTGCCGGTTTGCGGATGAATCAAAGCGGGCAACGCATCCACATACGTGGATTTGAGTTTAGCAAGGCTGCGGTAAGCTAGAATCTCGGCGGGTAGCTCGTGGCTTCGGGCCAAGTCGCTCAACACATCCACATCCGTGGAATATCCTTCTTTTGTTTTTTTGCCCTTGGGAAGGTTGAGCTTTTCAAAAAGAATCGTCTGCAATTGTTTGGGGGAGTTGATGTTGAACTTTTCTCCGGCCAGACGATGAATCTTTTCTTCGGAGAAAGACAGCAATTGACCCAACTCCTCGGACATCTGCTTTAGCAACGCGGTATCGACCAGAACGCCTTTTTTTTCCATGGCGGCCAGTGTAAACAGCAGCGGCATTTCAACGTCGTTGTAGAGCGAAGTCGCACCTGCCTCTGCGAGTTTTCTTTTCAGAGCCGGAGCAAGTGCCAAAATTGCGTCGTTTCGCTGTCCCGCATAGGCAGCCATCTTATCCACGGGCACCAGCGCCAGCGGATAAGTTTTCCCCTTGCCGCCTGCCACATCGTTAGGCGCAGGAATTCGTTCGTACAGATATTCCCAGGCCACTTCATCGAGTTCATAGGAGTGCCTGGCCGGATTGAGCAGATAAGCGGCTAACTGCAAATCAACGCCCGCTTGAATGTCAAGATTCTGCAGGGCGACGAGCGCCGTTTTTAAATCGTAAGCATATTTTTTAATGCCGGGATTCGCAAAGACAGGCGCCAGTGCGGGAAAAACGTCTTTTGTCGTTAATTGCATTTGCGCATTGGTATGACCAAGCGGAATGTAAAAGACTTCACAGCCTGAGTTGATGCTTAAACCGATCAATTCCTGCGGAGGATTCTTCTCCCAAATGATTTCGCAGGCGATTTCAACGCTGCTTTGCAACCTGACAACCAGTTCCGAAAGCTTTGCGTTATCCGTGATAACGCTACAGTCTTTAATCGGCTTGATGGCGTTCGTTTTAATTTGTTGTAGCAATGAGGAAAATTCAAATTCGCTGAAGAGCCTGGTCAATAATTCGTTATCCGGTTCTTTGCGCGCTGCATCATGAAGGTCAAAATCAATGTCCACGTCTGTGCGAATCAGCGCCAATTGACGGCTGAGTCTGGCCTGCTCGGCGTGTTTGCGGAAACTCTCGCGCAGCTTCACATTATGTAATTTCTCCGCGTTTTCAATAACCGCTTCTACCGAGCCATATTCTTCAATGAGGCGATGCGCCGTTTTCGGGCCGATGCCTGGCACGCCGGGAATGTTGTCGGACGTATCGCCCATCAATCCCAGAATTTCCACCACCTTGTCGGGGCCGACGCCGAATTTCTCTTTCACAGCCGCGACGTCGTAGATTTTGTCTTTCATCGTATCGACCATCGTGACAGAGTCGGAAACCAGTTGCATCAGATCTTTGTCGCCGGAGATGATGGCCGTGCGCCATCCCTTTTCGCTGGCCCGAACGGTGAGCACTCCAATCAAATCGTCGGCCTCAATACCCTGTTTTTCTAAGAGGCAAATCGAAAAACCCCGGACAACATCTTTGATGGATGGAATCTGAGGGATCAGATCATCGGGCATGGGTTTGCGCGTCGCTTTATAATCCACAAACTCCCCATGGCGCGTGGTCGGGCCCTTGAGATCAAATGTCACGACAACATAGTCTGGCGTGAGGTCACGCAAGAGCTTCATGAGCATGGTGGTGAACCCGTAAATGGCGTTCGTGGGAAAGCCTTTGGAATTGGTCAGCGCGGGAATGCCATAGTAGGCGCGGTAAATATAATTACTGCCGTCCACCAGGGCCAGTAGAGGTTTGTTGATTTGTTCAGTCATAAATAATTCCGATTTTAGAGTAAATCCGTGCGCACCTGCCCTGCCCAATGCAAAATAGGTGCGCACGGATGAAAATGAAACACCTATTTATTTTTTACTGCTTCTCTGCTCGCTTCTTCAGCCTCACGCTGGTATTGCTTGGCCATTCCTTCGGCCTTCTTTTGCAGTTCTTCAGAGGATTTTTCTATTTCCTTGGCCGACTCCCGATATTCTTTACGCATGTCTTTGCCCATCTTGCGCCACTTGTCCATCTCCGATCCCATGTTTCTGGCTTTATATTCCGCGTAAATACCGAGGAGTGCAAAGATCACACCGATAACGCCGAAAACCAGCCACGCTTTTTGCGACGGCAGATTGTGGACATGAATGCTCGCTGCCACCAGATAAAAAACATAGATGGCCATAGTCATAAGACCGCCGGCATAGGGCACTACGCCGATAATCCCGGTGATGGGAACCAGAGCCATCAGATAAGCGCCGCAACGATAGGCTGTTTCATAGTTTCCCTGCGAACCCATCAATTTCCAGATAACGAGTAGTATGGCAGCGCCAACAAAGCTGCCGATAGCGGCGAAAATCGGCATAAAGATAATAACGACAAAGCTACCCATCATGGCTCCGCCATAACCTCCGGCATGACCCAGACCGAGAAAGCCCAGTATCGCCTGAATGATACCGGCAATGAAACCCATGATGACGACAAAAACAAGCGGCTCCAGAAATCCGCCGGTTCTAGGCATTTCCCGAAAAAAACCAGCAGGATTTGCGACGACATTCACCGCCGTCTGCGGCATGGCTGCAAAATTAACATTCTTCGGTTCCATTTTTTCGTCCTCCTTTTCTTATTTCAAGACTTCTCCGTACGGTCGAAGTAATATTAGCAACTTACATGTCGAAGGAGGCATCAATCTTAAACGTCCTGACCGCCCGCATATCCAGAATATCCGTTACGCCGGTTTTTTCCTTGACATCTTTGAGAAATGCCGCAAGTTCTTCGGCGGTCCCGGCGCTCGCGGTAAACCAGATATTGTATTCGTGATTGCGACGGTAATTATGTGTGACACCTTTATTGGCATTTACGGTCTGAACAAAGATGTCTATTTTATCTTCCGGCACGCGCGCGGCGCACAAGGTGCTCACGCGCCCGAGCTTTATTCCGTCAAACACCGCTCCAATGCGGCGAATAATTCCTTCATCCTTCATCTTCTGAATACGGGCAAGCGCTTCGCCCTCGTTGATGCAGCACCGCTTGGCTACAATCAAAAACGGCCGTTCCTCAAGCGGAAATTCTTTCTGCAGAATATTGAGTATTTTTTTATCGATATCGTCCATACTATTTTGGTTCATAAAGACACAGCGGCTCCTCTGACAAGTAGTCTCCCGTCGCCTCATACGCACGTGCGCGACAGCCGCCACAGACCTTGATAAACTCACAGCGACCGCACTTGCCGCCGTATTTGCCATAGTCGCGGAGATTCCGAAACACTTCGGCGTTTTCCCAGACCTCGCCGAAGCTCTGCTTTTGCACATTGCCGCAATTCAGCTCCAGGTAGCCACAAGGCTGCACCTGGCCTATATGGGAAATAAAACAAAACGTAATGCCGCCCAGACACCCCCGGGTGGACTCATGAAAGTGGCCGCCCGCTTTTTTCGCAGGCGACGATCCCTTGACCTTGTTCTGGTGCATAATGCGGAAGTAGTGTGGCGCGCATGTTGCTTTCAGTTGTATTTCACAAGTCAGGCTTTCCTGATGAAACCACATCAGTGTTTCTTCATAATCGGAGGCGGTAATGGCCTGCTGGGCCAAATCCCTGCCCCGCCCTGTCGGCACGAGTAGAAAGATATGATGCGCCGCCGCACCTATCTTCAGCGCCAGATCATGAATGTCTTTGATCTGGTGCAGATTGGCCGTGGTGATCGTCGTGTTGATTTGGAACTCCATCCCCACCGACTTCATTGCTTCAATGCCCCGCATCGCACCTTCAAACGCGCCGGGCTCGCCGCGAAAAGAATCATGACTTTCTGCGTCTTTGCCATCAATACTGATGCTGACACGCTGGATCCCGCTGTCAATCATCTTCCGCGCGGTCGGCTCATCCACAAGCGTACCGTTGGTCGCCATAACCATGCGTAAACTCTTCCTGGTTCCATAAGCGGCAATCTCAAAAATATCCGGTCGCAGCAGAGGCTCGCCGCCGGTCAGAATAATAACC
>CAIVDK010000148.1 GCA_903904655.1 uncultured delta proteobacterium
ATGCCGCCCCTTTACGAAGGAACGTTATTTTATATGCCCGTCACAGTGCCCGGGGCATCCGTGTCCGAAGTCGGAACACTCCTCCAGATGCAGGATGAAATTCTGAAAAAAATCCCGGAGGTCGCCCAGGTCTTCGGCAAAGCCGGGCGGGCGGAAACGGCCACCGATCCGGCGCCGCTGGAAATGTTTGAAACAGTCATCAACATGAAAGATGAATCACAATGGCGAAGGCAAAAGACATGGTATTCATCATGGGCGCCGGAATGGCTAAAAACAATATTGCGGCATGTCAGTCCAGACAGTATTTCACCGGACCAAATAAAAGATGAGATGAACGACGCCCTGTCTATTCCCGGCGTTGCCAATTCCTTCACGATGCCCATCAAGGCCCGCATCGACATGCTGGCTACAGGCATCCGGACGCCCGTCGGTATCAAAATTCTGGGGCCGGATCTGGAAGAGATCGAAAAAATAGGTCTGGCTCTGGAGCATCACCTAAAAGACATCCCCGGAACAAGAAGCGTTTACGCGGAACGCGTGACGACGGGTTACTTCCTCGATGTCGCCATAAAAAGAGATGAGGCGGCAAGATACGGCCTCACGGTGGACGATGTAGGTGAGGTGATCCAGACAGCCATTGGCGGCATGAACCTGACGGTGACCGTAGAGGGACGTGCGCGTTATCCCGTCAACATTCGCTATCCACGCAATTTGCGCAACGATGTGGAGCAACTCAAGCGGATCCTTGTGCCGGTCATGATGAATAATAACGCTGTGCCGTTGCCGACTGTGTCGGGTGGTATGTCGAAGGTGCCGCAGATTACGCAGATACACCTGGGGACGGTGGCGGATTTCAAGATTGTGAAAGGTCCAACGGCAATCAAAAGCGAAGAAGGACTCCTTACCGCTTATGTCTTCATTGACTTTTCCGGCCGTGACATGGGCAGCTTCGTGGAGGAGGCCAAGCAAAAAGCATCGACGCTGAAGATCCCCGAAGGCTATCGGCTTTCTTGGAGCGGGGAATATGAAAATCTGACAAAGACGCATGAACGGCTGAAGATGGTCATTCCTCTGACCCTTTTTATTATCTTCCTGATCCTTTACCTGAATACGAGATCAACGGTCAAAACAATGATTGTGCTTCTGGCCGTTCCTTTTTCCCTTGTAGGGTCCTTCTGGTTTCTGTACCTGCTCAATTATAATATGAGTATTGCCGTCTGGGTGGGTATTATAGCGCTTGCCGGACTGGATGCGGAGACGGGGGTCATCATGCTCCTCTATCTGGATCTTTCCCACGACCAGTGGAAGAAGGAAGGCAGGATGAATAACATTAACGACTTGAAGGACGCCATCATGCATGGCGCGGTAAAGAGGGTGAGGCCGAAGTTGATGACCGTAGGGGTTATCCTCGCCGGTCTGATTCCCATCATGTTCAGCGATGGCGCCGGCTCCGATGTGATGAAGCGTATTGCCGCACCCATGATCGGTGGTGTGATAACATCGGAGATACTCGAACTTACCGTCTATCCGGCCATCTATCTGATTTGGAAGAGACGGGCGTTTCAAAAATAATCAGAAAATGAGAAATAATTTGTTGCCGTAGTTTCAGCGAGAGGGGCAATAAAAAGATTTTCTTGACAAGCAGGGATCTCTCATTTATATAACACATCAATTAAAAGGATAGGTTTTTCGATGAACAGACAGATCAACGCAAACAACAATATTTTTGGCTTCTGGTTTTATTACTATTATGCGTCGGACTGCCTGTCGCTGAGGAGGACTTGGTAAAGTAACATAAACCAAAACAGCCATGGGTAGATCGAAAGCAAGCTGCCCATGGCTTTTCCGTTTTTAAAGGCCGTGGCGGCAAAAGCCATGGCCTTTTTTTATTTAAAGGGGAATTTATGATTATTGTTATGAAAAGACACGCAACGGAGAAACAGATTGAAGATGTCGTCCAATGGATCGAGTCGGTGGGCTACAAGGCTCATCCGTCCAGCGGTGTGGAGCGTACCATCATCGGAGCGGTTGGCGACAACCGCGATAAAGCCGTGCTGAAATATGCGGAATCGCTGCCGGGCGTGGAGAAAACCATGCCGATTCTGAAGCCCTACAAACTGGCCAGCCGCGAATCTCACGAAGGCGATACGGTGATTAACGTCGGATCGATTGCTATCGGCGGCCCTGAGTTTGTCGTGATGGCCGGGCCCTGTGCCATTGAAAGCGAAGAGCAGTTGCTGGAGAGCGCCTATATTGTTAAAAAAGGCGGCGGACAGATTTTAAGGGGCGGCGCTTTCAAACCGCGCACGTCGCCGTACAGCTTTCAGGGTATGGAAGAAGAAGGCCTGAAAGTGCTGGATTCCGTCAGTAAAAAAACAGGTCTGCCGACGGTGACCGAAGTGGTCAATCCCGCGGACGTTGATCTGGTGGAATCTTATGCCGACATGCTGCAAATCGGCGCTCGCAATGTTCAGAATTTCGCCCTGCTGAAAAAAGTCGGTCTTGCGCGCAAGCCGGTGCTGCTCAAACGAGGAATGATGACGACGATTGAAGAGTTGCTCATGTCGGCGGAATACATTCTTTCGTCCGGCAATCCCAACGTCATTCTTTGTGAGCGCGGCATCCGCACTTTTGAAACCGCCACCCGCAATACACTGGATATCAGTGCCGTGCCGGTACTCAAAAGCCTGACACATCTACCGGTGGTCGTCGATCCCAGTCACGCGGCCGGCAACTGGAAGTATGTTATTCCGCTTTCACGCGCGGCTGTTGCCGTGGGAGCGGACGGTATTATTGTGGAGGTGCATCCCGAACCGGAAAAGGCGGTTTCCGACGGCGCACAGTCTCTGAAACCGGAAAAATTCTATCAGCTGATGGATGATGTGCGGGCGCTCTCCAAAGCGATACGCAAATAAAACGATGGAGCGGATATGCGATCATTAAAAGTCAATCTCGATAAGAAAACGTTGTCATCTTATGAAATCAGTATCGGCAAGGGCATTCTGGATAGGACGATCCTGCTGATTGCGAAGAATAACAAGGCGGCGCGCTATGTCATCATCACCGACAGCCACGTCAACAGGCTTTATGGACAGTCTTTCCTCACGGCGTTTGCGGAGGCGGGTTTGAATGCATCCATTATTGAAGTTCCCGCAGGCGAGTCTTCCAAAAATATTTCAACGGTCATGGATATAACCGGCAAACTCTTAGCCGCCGGCGCCGATCGGGGAACGGTGCTTATTGCGCTGGGCGGCGGAGTGGTGGGTGATCTGACGGGCTTTATTGCATCGATTTATATGCGCTCGGTTCCCTATATTCAGGTACCGACCACGCTTGTCGGTCAGGTGGACAGCAGCATTGGCGGGAAAACCGCCGTGGATTTGCCTCAGGGAAAGAATTTACTGGGGACGTTTTACCAGCCGCGTGCGGTATTCACGGATTTGAAATTTTTGGATACGCTGCCTGAAAATGAATTTAATAACGGTCTAGCCGAGATTATCAAATATGGCATCATCGAAGATGAAAAAATGTTCAAGTTCCTTGAAGAGAATATGGATGCCGTCAAAAACAGAGATTCTGGTCACTTGCTGAAGATCATCGAAACCTGTTGCCGCATTAAAAAATCGATTGTGGAGATCGATGAGTGTGAGCAGGGCCTGCGCAGGATTTTGAATTTCGGTCATACGCTGGGACACGCTCTGGAAGCCGTTTCGGACTTCACGCTGTCGCATGGAGAAGGTGTGGCGTTGGGCATGATTGCCGCAGCACGGCTGTCGGTGAAAATGCATTATCTTTCGGAAGATGAATCGTCCCGCGTGGAAAAAATCATCGCTGGGGCGGGTCTGCCGGTAAAGATTCCGACGCCCTTTATTTCCGGCGCGGTGATTGCCCGTTTAAAAATGGACAAGAAAAAAAAGGACGATCAAGTCCATTTTGTATTAATTAAAAAAATCGGCATGCCTTTTGTCAACAGCAGCGTCAGTGAAAAACTGATCGGCGATGTTCTGGAGGAAATGAAAGCATGAAGCTATCTCTGGATGTGTTAAGAGAAGACATGAGAAAAAAAGACCGGGAGATTATCCGGTTGCTTAATGAGCGTTCGCGGATCTCCGTTCAGATCGGCAAGGTGAAAGGGCAGACCGGCCTTGAGGTTTATAATCCCGCTCAGGAAGCAAGAGTGTTCAATTATTTACAGGAACTCAATGGTGGCCCATTGTCAAGCCGCCAGGTAACGGCGATTTTTCGGGAAATCATTTCCGCGTCGCGCGACCTACAAAAGCCCATGAACATAGCGTATCTGGGACCGGAGGCCTCTTTCAGCCATCAGGCTGCGCGCCTGCATTTCGGTACGTCCAGCCGTTTCTGGCCGCAGCAAGGGATTGCGCGCGTTTTCGACGAAGTGGAAAAGGGTGCCGTGGAGTGGGGCGTCGTACCCGTGGAAAATTCATTGGAAGGGTCGGTGAATGTGACGCTGGATCGACTGGTTTTAACGCCCCTGAAAATTCAAGCGGAGATGTGCCTGCGCATCAGCCAGTGCCTGATCTCGCAGGCTAAAAGCATGAAAGGCATCAAAAATGTTTATTCGCACCCGCAGGGGCTGGCGCAGTGCCAGGCTTGGCTCAGAGCCCATCTGCCCAATGCCGTGTTGGGTGAGATGGAAAGCACGGCGGCCGCCGCGCAGATGGTGCGGGGGAAAAAGACAGCTGCGGCTATCGGCAGCACGCTGGCTGCAGCCACTTATGAGTTAAATAGGCTTGCGGAGGGTATAGAGGACAATCCCTCCAACACGACGCGCTTTCTGGTTGTCGGCCGGGGCGAAGGGACACCCACGGGCGATGATAAAACATCGATCATTTTTGCCACGCCGAATTTTCCGGGATCGCTGCATCGCGCGCTGGCATCTTTCGCAAAACGGAAGATCAACCTGGCCAAGATCGAGTCGCATCCGGTCAAGGAACGTATGTGGGAATACCTTTTCTTTGTGGATATGATCGGCCATATGAACGAGAAAGCCGTTAAAAATTGTATCAAGGCATTAAAAGATAAAACGGTTTATTTGAAAATTCTAGGCTCGTATCCCCAAGCCAAGGACGGACTATGATTTGCATACCCATCACGGATGCGACGCATCAGGAAGCGTTGAGATCGGTTGCAAGAAGCGCCATGGCGGCTGATTTAATCGAGCTGCGCATGGATTTAATTGCGGACGGCGATTTGGATCAATTGATTGCCGCGGCCCGTCGCGTATCAGGCCGCATCAAAATTATTGTCACCTGCCGCAGGAAAGAAGAAGCCCTTTTGCCGCCTCCGCTCGATCAAGCGGTCCGGAAAAAAGGGATGACCAAAACGTCCAAGATGTGTTTACTCAAACAGGCGATTGAGCTTGGCGCGGACTTCATTGATATTGAACTGGCCGAAGGAGACAGGGTCATTAAACAGCTTCAATCGTTTTGCCGCCAGCAAAAAAGCTCCACACGGATCATCGTTTCATGGCATGACATTTCCAAAACCCCGTCGCTTGGAATATTAAAAGAAATATTTCAGGCCTGCGCGCAAACCGGCGCTGATATTGTGAAGATAGTTCCTTATGCCCGGACTGCGGCGGACAACTTGAAAGTGCCGGGCCTGATCGCCTATGCCAAAGCGCAGGATCGTAAAATTATTGCAATGTGTATGGGCGATCTGGGGCAAATCAGCCGGGTCATGGCGCTGGTTTGGGGAAGTTATCTGGGATTTGCCGTATTGCCGGGCGGTAAAAAATCAGCGCCCGGCCAGTTGACGCTCAACACGATGCGGGAATTCCAGCATCTGTTGCCATGTCATCAACGCTCAATCCAATCAGGGCTTTTACCACCGGACACATTGAACTTTGTCCTTTTGGGGAATCCTGTCCGACAGAGTCTCTCGCCGCTCATGCATAATAAGGCTCTGGAGGCGATGCAGATTGACGGACATTACAGTGCATTTTGCGTGAGTGATTTAGCCCAAGCGATGATCGGAATCCGGGGCATGAATATTCGCGGCGCATCCGTCACAATTCCGTTTAAAACGGCGGTGATGGACTATCTCGACGAGATTGACGCGGATGCAGTTGCTCTGGGCGCTGTCAATACGATCGTGAATGAACGGGGACGGCTTGCCGGCTACAAC
>CAIVDK010000149.1 GCA_903904655.1 uncultured delta proteobacterium
ATGTCTTCCGAAACGCCTTCCATCCACCCTTTTTCGTGAACAATCTTCGCGGAAAATCGTATCCAGATTATTGACCCGTCATTTCTTCGGAAACGCGCTTCATAGTTATGTATTTCACCATGAGCCTGCACAAGAGAGAGCATTTCGGCGCGGGTGTGGGAATCGACATACCGTTCTACCATGCTGAAGGGCTTCGCCATCAACGAAGCTCTGTCCGGATATCCGATAAAGCGGGCAACAGTATCGTTTGCGTCCAGGATCAGGCCTGTTTGCAAGTCTGTCCGAAAGAGACCAATTTGAGAATTGAGGAAGATATTCCTGTAGGTTTCCTCCGCAACCATAAGCGCTTCTTCCGCCCGCTTGCGGGCAGTGATATCAACAATGGCTCCAAATCTGACATTGCGTCCTTTGTAGTCCATCTTTCGACCGCGTACCTCAATAGGAAACCTTGTTCCGTCTTTCCTGACTCCAATGGATTCGTAAGGTTCCAGGCTATCTGTGGCTACTTTTTTTGTCACTAATTCTATGGCTTCTGGGGCAATAGTGATGGACATCATCTGTTTCCCAATCGCTTCGCTCGGTTCATATCCAAACATTTTGTAATATTGGTCGTTCGCGTTGATGAGGACACCTTCCTCGTGAATGGCAATGGCTTCAAACGCTGCTTCAGACAGAATACGAAATCTTTCCTCACTCTCCCGCAGCGCCTCCTCCGCCTTCTTGCGTGCGGTGATGTCCTGGGCAATTTCGACAACGGCAGTTACATTGCCTGCCGCGTCCAATATCGGTTCGCCCCTTTCATCCCAAATTCTGCCATCCGGAGTTTCCACGATTATATGTTCCGACTTTCCTGTTTTAAACGCTTTGAGTGTAGGGCAATTCGGGCAGGGACTGATTTTATCGCCCCAAAAAGAATAGCAGGGGTGGCCGACAATGTGTCCGCCTTGTTTGTTAACGGAGTTCACTGCCGCCTTATTCGCCCAGAGAATTTTCAGTTCCTTATCAACTAGGGCGATATTGGTGGTAATACCATTCAGAATAGCATTTTTTTGAGCCTCACTATTTAGCAGCGCTTCCTCCATCTGCTTGCGGGCGGTGATATCGCGACAAATGCTCATCATTGCCGGCTGACCATCCCAGATGATCCGTCGTGTGTTCACTTCATGCGGGATAAGTGACCCGTCCTTGCGCTGATGCACGATTTCAAACAGGAGACTTCCTTGCTCAATCACCCGATCTATGCGTTCCGGCACGTGCTTACCTGCCGCCGGTGAATCCATTTGATTGACCGTCATTGACATCAGTTCTGAGTGTGTGTAACCGAATTGCTCACAGGCCTGCTGGTTGACTGCCAGTATCCGTGCTTCCTCGTCGTGGATGAAGATTGCATCCCCGCCACTATTAAAAAGAAGTCGATATTTTTCCTCGCTTTCCCGCAGCGCAACTGCCTGCTGTTGTAATTCTTCATTCTGAGCTTGGAGTTCTTCTGTTGCCGCTTGAAGCTGTTCTATAGTGGACCTCAGTTCCTCATTTAGCGCCTCATACTCTTCGTTTTTAGCTTGCAGTGCATCCACCGCCTGCTTGTGCAAATCGACTGTCTTATCTACACGGGTCACTTTCTTAGTCATGGTTTTGCCCTTTCGGATCATTGATATTAAACAGCAGAATACTACGCTGGTTGTACCGGATCAACAGAAGACCTGTCGAAATATGGTATGTGGTAATTACTCTGTAAATGCAATAAGTTAGCAAGACGGGGGGGGGGGGGGGTAATTATTGCCGCTTTGTCGTTTTGGAAAAGCTAAACAGCTTTGATTATGGGTTCCCTCAAACATTATCCCACCCGTATGACAAGTTGATGAAAAATTATGAAAATCAGATTACTTCTTTTATTGTTTTATAAGTACTCTTTTCTAAAGCGTAAAGTCAATATTAATTTAGGACGATCTGATGCTTTTTTACCATCTGAAATCAGCAACTTTTACTGACGTTGCCAAGTTGTGTAGTACAGGAAGAAAGCATATGTCCTGTATTATGGGGGTATGTTTGGGGGTATGTTGAAAATCGCACTATTAAGAAACATAATGATTATGAATTGTTAAATTGCTAGTTCGATCCCCCTCATCCAAAGTCAATCCAACACAACCCAAAGAAGTCCAAAACCCACTAAAAATAGTGGGTTTTGCCGTTAATCAACGGGGAAATGTTGCTTGCAGTTTACCGTCGCATTCCTGCGATCTAATCAGTGTTGAACCCTGCTTATTCAGAATAGAAATAATCTGTGCCATGATTTCTTTTGTCAGCTTATCCTCATATTCCTTCTGACCATAAACATTAAGAGTTGCCGGCAGTCTGTTATAAAAAACTCCGACTTTGTTATTGGACTTGCCATCGGCCAGATGCATTTTTGTCAAAGCATCGGCAGCCTCAAGACACTCAGACGCACTAACCGTCTTTCCTTTGTCTGCA
>CAIVDK010000150.1 GCA_903904655.1 uncultured delta proteobacterium
CTGGTTAAACGCGACCGGGCTCCCTTTAAAGGACATTGGTGCCTCCCGACCGGCTTCGCGGAATCGGGGGAAAGCATTGAAGACGCCGCTTTACGCGAGTTGCAGGAAGAAACAGGCCTCAAAGGACGGATAACCCGTTTGCTCGATGTTGATTCCTACAAAAGCCGCTTTTACGGCGATCTGCTTTTTCTGACTTTTGTCGTGGAAAAATCCGGAGGGAAAATCTCGGCGGGCGATGACAGCGTCCAGGCAAGGTTCTGGCCGATTAACGAGATTCCGCCTCTGGCTTTTCGCTCCAACAGACGCGCGCTGGCAGCTTATATTAAAAGCAAGAAGGACTACTGGGCCATTCTGGACGCCATCGAATATCGGGATGACAAAGCACTCCCCGCACCTAAATCCGCTAATTCGATGACGCGACGTCTGATTACTGTCATCTTGAGAAACAGGGAAAAAATGATTGATCAGTGGATAGAAGAAATGACCACTAATCCTTCCACCGCTGAATATCGCAATTCAGAAAGCCGGGCGCTTTACAATATCTGTGATAAAATCATTTCGCAGATTACACTCTGGCTCGGCAATGTCTATGATGTCGATCGCATTAAGAATTTTTATATAAAACTGGGATTGGAAAGAAAAAAATCCGGCGTTAAAATCAGCGGCGTGCTGAGTGCGCTGAGCCTGATCCGCAAGCACATCTGGGATGTCGCCCTTGCCCAAGGCGCATTACAAAAGAACCTCGATCTTTACATGACCTTTGAATTGCAAAGGCGCATGACTATTTTTTTCGATCTGGCTACTTTTTATATTACGCGCGGCTATGAAAAATAATAAGATCGTCCTTTCGGTCAGTTCGCTGGTATTTTAACTTCTTCCGCTGAACGCATCGCCAAATTGCACACCCCACTCCCCGACAAATTATATTGACAGGCAGGATTGCTTTACTTATACTGATTACCGGTACTGACGGTCAGTGAAAAAGAAATTTCTGATCAGGTGTTTACGGTGACTGATAATATTTTATTATTTCATTTTGAGGACAAAGAGATCCGCTATAATTTCGGATAAAACAATACAAGGAAACGGAAGGATATCTATTAATGATCACAGTAAATATTGACGGAAAGGACTGTGTGACAGCCAACGGCTTAACGATTATCGACGTTGCCCGTTCTCACGGAATCGATATTCCCTCTCTGGGATATGACCCGCGTGTGAGTCCCCCAAGTAATTTCGAAGCCGCGTTTATAGAAGTGACCGACGGCATCAAAACCCGATTTGCATCCGCGACGTCCACGCCGGTTGAAGACGGCATGATCATCCGCACCCAATCCGAAGCTCTCCACAGCTATCGCAAGATTTACCTTCAGGCCCTCCTGCGCCATCATTGGGGCGACTGTGTCGCGCCCTGCGTTTTACGCTGCCCGGCGCATATTGACATCCAGAAATATGTTTACCATGTCGATTCCGGCAATTTTCCGGAGGCGCTCGCAGTCATCAAAGACAGCAATCCCCTCCCCGCTGTCTGCGGACGCGTCTGCCCCCATCCCTGCGAAACGGATTGCCGCCGCAACGCTCTGGACGGCGCCGTCAACATCAACGGCATCAAACGCTTTGTCGCCGACTGGGACACGTTTCAATTGGAGCCTTATAAACCCGTGTGCCTGCCGGATACAGACCACAAGTTCGCCATCATCGGAGCGGGACCGGCGGGGCTTTCCGCCGCCTGGTTTTTGCGCCGTCTGGGTCATGCTGTCACTATCTTTGAAATGCAGGAAGCGGCAGGCGGCATGCTGCGCTGGGGCATCCCCTACTATCGCCTGCCCGAAAAAGATCTGGATGCTGAAATTAAATCCATTCTCGATCTGGGCGTCAATATCTCTTACAATAAGAAACTTGGACGGGATTTTACGCTGGAATCGCTCAAAAGAGACGGCTTTGAAGCTATTTTCCTGGGACTGGGCGCTCAAAAAGCGACGGTCATCGGCGCAAAAGGCGAAGATACCCAAGGTGTTATGACCGGTCTCGACTTTCTCGCCAAACTTGCGCGCGGCGAAAAACCTGAGCTGGGCCATCGTGTCATTGTCATCGGCGGCGGGAATACCGCCATGGATGCGGCGCGCAGCGCCGTACGACTGGGCGTCAAAGAGGTGATCGTCGCCTATCGCCGTACCCGTCAGGAAATGCCCGCGCAGGATATCGAAATCGAAGAAGCCATCGAGGAAGGCGTCAACATGCAGTTTCTCACTGCCCCTGTTTCCATCGCGCTAGCGGGTAACGCTCTGCAAATGACTTGCGTGAGAATGGCTCTGGGCGAGCCGGACAAAAGTGGCAGGCGGCGTCCCGTGCCTCAGGAAGGTTCCGAATTCACACTCACCGCCTCAACAATTATTTCCGCCATCGGCCAGGCTGTGGACGGCTTTTGTATCGGTGATAAGACCTTAATTGATAAATGGGGCAACATCGTGGTGAATCCGCGAACAATGCAAACGGCCCTGCCCTGGGTTTTCTCCGGCGGCGACTGCGTCACCGGCCCGGACATCGCCATTGCCGCCATCGGCTCAGGTAAGCGCGCCGCAGAAGCGATGGATGAATTTGTGCGCACAGGCAATGTCACAACAAAGGACGATCCCTACACCTGCGCCAAAAGCAAATGGCAAGATCTACCACCGGAAACATTTAAGGGAATCAAGCCGGCTGAGCGCAGGGAAGTGCCGGTCCTGGAGCCCGAAGCCCGGAAAACAAATTTCAGCGAATCGTCCACAACCTGGGATCAGGAAACCGCCATGGCTGAGGCGTCCCGCTGCCTCGCCTGTGGCTGTACGGAAAGATATGACTGCGAGCTACGCAACTATGCCAGCGATTACGGCGTCGAGCACGATCAAACGCAACCGGCCAAGCCTCTACCCATTGACGAAAACCATCCCACCATTACACGGGATCCCGGCAAATGTATTTTGTGCGGCCTGTGCCTGAAAGTCTGCCGCGAAATGGAGGGTGTCTCGGCACTGAGTTTCTACGAAACCAATGATATTTTAACCATCGGCCCCAACGACCATCGCCCGCTGGATATGACCGTCTGCGTAGCCTGCGGCCACTGCGCCATGGTCTGCCCCACCGGAGCGCTCACTCTGAAGCCCGCGCTGCCCGACGTTTACCGGGCGCTGAAAAATCCTGAACTGACGGTTGTCGCTCAAATCGCTCCTGCCGTGCGCGCTGCTTTCGGCGAACAATACGGCATCCAGGGCAGCGATGTCATGCCGGTTTTAAGCGCCTGTTTGAAGCAACTGGGGTTTAATTTTGTGTTTGATACCTGCTGGGCGGCCGATCTGACCATTATGGAAGAAGGAACGGAATTTCTGTCGCGCCTGGCCGAAGGCGGCATTTTACCACAAATTACTTCCTGCTGTCCGGCCTGGGTCAATTACTGCGAAAAAATGGCGCCGGATATTTTGCCGCATCTGTCGTCCTGCAAATCGCCGCAGCAGATGTTCGGTGCGGTGATGAAACAATATTTCGCCAGAGAACTCAAAGTGCTGCCGGAACTGCTGTATTTTGTTTCGATTATGCCCTGTAACGCCAAAAAATATGAGGCTATGCGCCCCGAGTTCAAAACCGATCATCTTCAGGAGGTAGACAAGGTCCTGACCACCTGGGATGTGATGACCATGCTGGGAGAAAAAAATATCGATCCGCGCAAGATTAAGCCGATGCCGGTGGATGCTTTCTTTGGAAAGGTGTCCGGCGCGGGGATTATTTTCGGCGCCAGCGGTGGCGTAGCCGAAGCAGCGCTCCGTCTCGCCGCGGAGCGCGTCATGGGCAAACGAATGGAAAGCTTCAACTATGAAGGCGTCCGCGGACTTCAGGGCGTCAAAGAAACAAACATTGCCCTGGGCGACTCCCAGGTAAGACTGGCCGTGGTGAGCGGGTTGCAGAATGCACAAAAACTGATCGACCGGATGAGAGCGGGTGACGCCCCGTATGACTTGATTGAAGTGATGGCTTGTCCCGGCGGCTGCATCAACGGCTCAGGCAACCCCGCGCCGCTTTTGAAGAGCGACACGGAACAGCGCCTGGAAGTCCTCTATCGCCTGGATCAGGAATCTTCAATCCGCACCAGTCAGGATAATCCTTCCGTTCAGGATATTTATACGAACTGGCTGGGTGAACCGGACAGCGAAACGTCGCATCATGCCCTGCATACAACCTACAAGCGCCGTTCCATGCGTCTGCAGGACATTAAGGAAGAAGAAGCACAACAAGATCTACCCGTGGTGGATGTCGGTGTGTGTATCGGCACCAATTGTTACATCAAGGGTTCCTGGAAACTGCTGGAAGGATTGTCCGCCGAATTAAGACGGCGGGGACTGGCGGACCGGTTCCGCGTTAAGGCCCGTTTTTGTACGGGACAGTGCGAAGGCGGACCCAATGTGGCTATCGGCAATAAAATCATTTCCGTTGATCATCTGGATCAGGCAGGGGCTTTCATCGATATCCACCTGATGCCGCTGATCGGAGCGGAAGAAGCGGGAAAATAAAATGCTTTTAATAACCATTTGTGTCGGCAGTTCGTGCAGCTTGCGAGGCTCCGATGAATTAGCCTCGGAATTATTCCGGCTGATCGAAAAGGAAAAACTCGAAGGATTGGTCGATATTGTCGGCGCTTTCTGCATGGACGCCTGCTCCAAAGGCGTTTCCGTGCGCGTGGGCGATCAGGAATTCAGCGGCATCCACCCTGAACAGGCGGAAGCCTTTTTCTACAGGGAAGTTGTTCCCCGGATTAAAACCAAACTCATGCCGCGCAACAACAATGATTCTCCGGCCACTCCGATTACGGAAAGGAAAGTTCATGATGAATGAACCCGTCATTATCACCAACCCGGCCCGCTGCCGCGACTGTTACCGTTGCGTGCGCCATTGCGACGTCAAAGCCATTCGCGTTCACGACGGCCAGGCCCAGGTGGTGCCTGAGTTGTGCATCGTTTGTGGGACCTGCATCCGCACCTGCCCGCAAAAAGCCAAAGATGTTCACAGTGCAACCCCGGATGTTAAACAAGCGTTAGTAGAAGGACGGAAAGTCATCGCATCAGTTGCGCCGTCCGCACCCGCCTATTTCGGCTTCCATCATTTTTCTGAAATGGAAACGGCGCTCAAGCAATTGGGCTTTTATGCGGCAGAAGAAACCGCCGTCGGAGCCGAAATCGTCGGCCTCGCTCATCGCGATTATATGGAACAAATGCCGGATCGATGGCCTGTGATTGTATCCGCCTGCCCGGTGATCATTAATATCGTTGAGAAGTATTATCCTGATTTAATCCCTCATTTGGCGCCCATTGTCTCGCCGATGATCGCGCACGGCCGCCTGCTTGCCCAAAAATATGGGTACGGGGCTACCCCGTATATCGTTTTCATCGGTCCCTGTATTGCCAAGAAGATGGAAATACTCGACGCGTCGGAAACAGGCGCGGTTTCGGTGGCCATTACCTTTCGCGGTCTTGCCAACTGGTTTCAGGAAGCAGGTATCGTCTTTGAAAAAGCCGCAAACAGCACAGAACCATCATCCGCAGTAGATGCTCGGCTGTTTCCTATAGAAGGAGGCCTCATCGGCACGGCAGGCTTGAGCACGGATATGCTGAACAACTCACTGATCGTCGCCAGTGGTCTGGAAACCTGCCAGAATATTCTGAGCGATATCCGCGCCGGTCAGCTGAATGCATCGCTGGTGGAATTGATGGCGTGTACCGGCGGCTGCATTAACGGTCCGGCTATGGCCGATTTGCCCGGCGGCATCTATGCAGCGCGCCAGAAAATTATCGACTACCATCGAAATCGCCCGGCTTATGCCCCTGTTTCCCGCGAAAATAGGCCTGATCTATCCCGCACTTATGTCGACAAAAAAGTGCCTATCCCGGAATTCAGCGAAGAACAGATTAAGGACGTACTTCATCGCGTCAACAAATATACACCGGATGACGAACTCAATTGCGGCGCCTGCGGTTATTCCAGCTGTCGTGAAAAAGCTATCGCCACCCTGCGCGGGATGGCGGAAGTCACCATGTGCATTCCCTATATGCGCCAACGTTCTGAATCTCTGCGTCAGGTCGTCATGGATGTGTCTCCAAATTCCATTATGATTGTTGATGAGCACCTTGGCATTCAGGATATGTCTCCCTCGGCGGAACAACTCTTTGGTTGCTTGCTCGCAGACGTCAAGGGCAAACACGTCTCCCGGCTGATTCCGCTTTATGACGACTTCATCGCCGTACGGGACACCGGAACGCCCATCATTGGGAAAGTCCGGCGTCTCAATGATCATCTCGTCGCAGAGCAAAACATTGTCCGGGTGGAAGGGCAATCGCTTTTAGTGGCCATTATGCGCGACATTACCGAGCATGAAACGGAAAAACAGAAATTCCATCAACTGCGGGCGCAAACACTGGAACAGACACGGGAAGTGGTGCGAAAACAAATGCGGGTGGCCCATGAGATCGCCCATCTTTTGGGCGAAACCACAGCGGAAAGTAAAATGATTGTCACGCATCTGGCAAAGATTCTGGAAGAGGAAGAATCAAAGTGAGACAGCTTGTCGAATGCAACTGGACCAGTCTGAATAAAGCCGGTGAGGAACTCTGCGGCGACTCGGTCATGATCCGTACGAAACCGGATTCGTTTGTGGCCGTTTTATCCGATGGTCTGGGCAGCGGCGTTAAAGCCAGTATTCTGTCGTCACTCACCGCCGAAATCGCCGCACGGATGTTTGAATCCGACGGAACGGTGGAAGACGTCATGCAGACGCTGGTCGAAACGCTTCCGGAATGCTCTGTCCGAAAGCTGGCCTATGCCACTTTTGCCGTTTTAATTGTTTATCACGGACGCGACGCTCATCTCGTCCTCTTTGATTCCCCACCTTTGATTCTCATTCGCGACAATGCAATCTTCACTCTGCCGCTCGAAGAACGTCAGGTTAAAGACAGAATCATCATGGAAGCACATTTTGAGTTGATGGAAAACGACTACATGGTTCTAATCAGCGACGGCTACACGCATGCTGGACTGGGCGGCATCTACCGCATGGGCTGGGGATGGAAAAATGTGGCCACCGCCGTGCAACGCTTCGTGCAAACCGGCGTGGATACCGTGAAACTGACCGAAGCGCTGTCCAAAACCTGCATGAAGCTTTACAGTGACAAACCGGGGGATGATTCCACCGTCATCTGCATGAAAGTGCGTCCCGCTATTTCCGTTTGCGTGCTGACCGGGCCGCCCACCAACAAGGACATGGACGAATTTGCGGTTTCCCGCCTGATGGCTGCCGAAGGGGATAAAATTATCTGCGGCGGTAGCACGGCTCAGATGGCGGCCCGCGTCCTTAACGAAAAACTGGATGTGGAATGGGTTCCTCCGTGGAAGCGAACCAGTGAAGAACCTAAGAAAAAAGGTTCGCCGCCCACCGCCTCCTTGAAAGGCATTAACCTGGTGACGGAAGGCATCTTAACCATTGGCCAGGCCCTCGAGATTATGCGCGGCGCCAAGACCATTCATGATCTGCCCAAAGACAACGACGCCGCAACAAGACTGGCCCGCTACTTTATGGCGGCGGACGATATTCACCTGATTGTGGGAACAGCCATCAACCCTAATCAGGTCGCCGATCTTATCCGAGGTGAACCGATGAGAATGGTTTATATCCGGGAACTGGTATCCGACCTCAACGCCAGAAACAAGATTGTGACGGTGGAAAGGGTTTGAAAAGGTGGAGGGAATTGAACAAATAGCATAACTATTTTTTATAATGACATAATTAGCTATTCGATTTTTTTACATACCCCCAAATATACCCCCATATTGCATATTCCGCTGCTGATGAATTGATTTTTAAAACTGTACGGATAGTTTTATTGTTGATTGGCGACAGTGTCCAGAAACTTACGCGGATTTTCTGAAAAGGCGGCAAAATTGTCCGGCGTGATGATGACGGGACAAGCTTTCGGATACTTTTTCATAAAGACATTGAAGCCCCGGGATAATTTACGACGGCCGGATTTAACCTCGACGGCATAAATCTGTCCCTGATAGCTGTATACAAAATCAACCTCGTCCTGCTTCTCTCGCCAATAATAAAGATTGCCGGGCAGTTGAAGAAGTTGGCCTCCTACCGCTGCCTCGAATATTCGTCCCCGCTTTTCCGGATCGTTAAGAACTTGCGGACCTTCGTGCATCGTATATAAGGCAGGACAGGAAATCAGTATTTTGGGACTTGATCCCCGCATCAGATGACTTTTCGTTGAATATTTTTCCAGCGGATGAACCAGAAACGCTCCGGAATAAAGCTCGATATAATATTTAACCAAATCGGTATTCCCCTTGTCCTGAAGCTGCCCCAGCAGTTTGGTGTAGCTGATCTCCTGAGCCGGGTAACGGCACAATATCTCGAATGCCTGGCGAAACAGAGCAGGATTGCCAACCTTATGATTAAGCAGAATATCCCTGCCGACCACCGCCTCAATGATAGATTCCTTCAAGTAGGCATACCATCGGTCGAAATCGCTCTCAAAGACAACAGCCCCTGGATAACCACCATAGGTTAAATAACGATCCAGATCGTATTTAAAAGCACGCTTCAGCTCTTCATATGCCCACTGATGGGTTTTGATTAACTCAAAACGCCCTGAAAGACTCTCCGAAAGCCCTTTCTGCAATTGCAATGAACTGGACCCCAAAAGAATGACTCGCAGCACTTTGGGCGCCTTATCCCATAAAGATTTTACTGTTTCCGACCAGTTTGGAACTTTCTGAATTTCGTCAATCACCAGTAGCGTCTTTTTTCCGGAAAGTGACGCTTTCTGCCACTGTTCCATAAGCCAGGTGCGATCCGTCGTTAAAATATCGTCGGCATTTGCATAATGGGTAGCATCAGGATACCGTGCCAGAAGCTGCTTAACCCCGGTTGTTTTCCCAACTTGACGCGGGCCAACCAGCACTTGAATAAGCGGCCGGCCAACCGAAAGACGCTGCTCCAGTTGCGCCACAAATGATCGTTCATATAATTTAGCCATGGATACATTATACATATTTTACTAGACAAGTCTACTATTTTTACTAGACGCGCCTTGTAAAATGTTTAAATACAAAACAAGGTTCAATTGACAACAAAAAACCCGCTATTTCTAACGGGTTTTGTACTTCTTTGGACTTTGTTGGATTCTTTTTTGGTGGAGGCGGCGGGAATTGAACCCGCGTCATAGACCTTGATTTTATTACGTTTTTTATGTGGCGTTTTTGTAAGTAGTTGATTTTACATCTACCGCATTTCTACCACAAAAAATAGGGAATTGAACCGCCGTCCGTGGAGACTCAATACACCACCACCACCCCAGCAGCCGCCTGCCCAGATGACCTACCCTTCCATGCTCTTTTTCGGTTGATTCGACGGCCCTGAATTGTAAATCATATCAGTTTTCGTATCGCTGCCCCTCGAAGAACCAAAGAAATACCCGACAACCATGCCGGCATTTGTCGATAAAGAACCAAAGAGCATCGAGAGGATCGGATCAGTGGCGACATTCGCCGCGGGTGCGAAAAGTTTCAAGAGAATTAAGCCGACCATCATCCCTAACCATCCGCCAATGACAACCCAGGCCAAAACAAACATATTCATGTCGCGCTTTCCCGTTGCCTTTGTCGTTTCAACTTCCCTTGATCTGGCGTTCTGAACGTCCGCAAGAAACATCTGTTCACTTTGTAATTGAAGTTTTTGAAGTTCAACCCTGTTATCCATCTCATACTTTGCCAACTTCAAGGCAGCTTCCGGGTCTGTCTGGATGGCCGATATAACCGCTTCTTGTGTGGGCGATACTCCGAGCGCCGCAGCTACTAACTTGATTGCACTACCTGCCAGCGCACCTACCGCCGTTCCGCCGGGGCCGAAAAGACTCCCAAGTAACGGGGCCGAACTGCTGATCGTTCCCACTATCTTTGCCCAATCCATAATCATCCCTCCTCAATCATTTGCGTTATTTCAGCAGCGCGTTTGGGCGTCTGTTTCGCCCATGCGCTTTTCATCATATTTTCTGCGGCATCTTCCCAGCGTCCTGTATTGATCATGGCAATCGAATTGACAAACTTTGCCGCCCCTGCTCCACCTAACTGAAAAACGAAGTCGATTAGTGCCATCTGACGGTTCTCGGTGAAGTTCTCAAAGTCCGGGAATAAACCATAACAATTCAATGTGGCCGCGCCAACAGAGATAAACAAAAGTCGGTCAACCATGTCATCAGTTATTTCGCCGTTCTTTTTCAGATAAGCAGCAATATCTTTGGGCAGCGGATTGGCGTCAATATTCCAACCCACGCCGACAGTGAGGAAACCAGCCGGACATTTGTAGGGCTTTTTTCTTACGCCCTCGTGACGTTTAAGTAGGTCGTAAATCATTCAACTCACTCCATTCGTTCCCACAAGAGGTACATTTGTACCTAATTCCAAATGCCATTATCCAGTGACCGACACGATTTGACAAGCAACGAGGACACATAGAAACTCACTTCTTGATTAAGATATACGCACCCTTCTCGCCACGATCTCCCTTGTCACCGTGAATACCTCTTTTACCCTGTATCCCCTGTTTGCCTCTTTGAGTAATAGGACTCACGATAGTAAACTTGTTTGAGTCCTTTGAAACTGTCGGTTCTCGCAGGCCGCCGAAATAAGGAACTGAGATAGTCACTCTTATGTGATACTGCCCCGGCATATCAGATACGCTTGTCGGAAGGCACTTACCGTATTCCTTTGTCCCTATCGGCAGATTGCCTTCAATCGGCGTGTAGGTTGTTATACGAGAGTTCACCAGTTGATAGATCACATGAGAGGTTCTATCCGTGTTTTTTAAACCCTTGACCTTGAAGTGAACAGGCTCGCCTGCGACTATTGTATTATCATCATCCAAGATAACAACTTCATCAAGCTCTACTGGATTCAAAGGATAAGTCGCAAACGCCACGATCACTACTATAGCCAGAACCATCGTTCCCCATATCAGCCAAAAGATGGCATCACCCTTACGCTTCATTTCTGCCTCCTAATAATGACATCCTTCGTCTCCGCGCCTTTACAATCGTTTGAATCACATTCTATCGTATGACCGTGGTAGTTTGCTCTATCCCAAAGGTCTTTGTTGACAGACTTCTGATCGAGCTTCAACCATCCTATCAGGAGCAGTGCTATTGCGACCAATCCACCAAGTATCCACATCAGAGTCTGTTTGTCCATTCAACTTGAGTCCTCCTAATAGTATTTATGCCGTTCTTACACAGATAACCGATGGGTCTGCATTTGTCCTATAAAGCCCACCCACAGGAACGGGTATCGTCAACCCCCCCGCCCCTGCATTATTCGCAGCAGCTTGAAGGGTGGCATAAGAGAATGGCTGCGTTAAACCCCAGCCAACTGAAGGATAGGTAGCAACAAGGGCGTTTCCACTGCAATCAATCGGCCTGTCTGGTTGCCATGCCCTGCTTGGCAGATATAATGTTGCTCCAATTCTTCGCAAGGATGAACTATTTGTCCATTTGGTCGGTGTTGTCCCGGTGGCAACAAAACGAGTTCCATCAACATTAGCGCCGCCAACATTAGTGAAATCATCGTCTGTGATCCAATCATCAATCATGTACTCTTTTCCGACAACTAAAGTCCCGCTTGTTTGCGCTATTTGGCTTGCAGGGGATGCTCCCGTTGGATCAATCCATTTAAGCGGGATTCCGTATTTGTTTATATCAAGCACTTCTTGAGGAGTAGGAGCAAAATTCAAAATATATACATGATGGACTTTGCCTTCGATTCTATGTCCTGATGATGAACCTAAAATGTGTAAAGCTCGTGTATCGTCACAAGAACCTGCATTAACCACTGTCTGTTGAGCGCCAAAAGGAACTCCATCAAAATAAAAGTCTATTGTGGTGTTGGTTGCTCCAACCGTGACAACTGCCGTTATTTCTGGTTCTGACCCATCAACAAAACCAGGAGATGTGCCACTATTAACTGTTCGCGTTGCGGTAGCTCCAAATAATCGTAATTGAATTTTTCCATTACTCAGTGGTTCAAGAATAATTCCATTCGACCAATATTTATAGAGTAAATAAGCAGACCCTGCTGGTGTCCAATCAGGCAAGGCACATTTAACAATTAAAGCGAAGCTACCTGATGCTCCAAATTTTATATTTGCCGAATCATCCACCATGATTCCACTACTGCCACTTCCAGCACCAGTTAAGGAAACTCGTTGGTCTGAGTCGCTAAGTGGCTTTACGTTTCCTATTGTTCCTTTGAAATCTTGTGTTGCCATTGTGTCCTCCTTTTAAGGTACTGTTGTCCAAGTTGCTGAAATATAAGTTGTAGCCGCTGAGGTAACGGATGTTATAACGGCATTCTTCAAGTATAGCCGATTGTTGTCAGTATCAACCCAAACCACAGACGTCGTAAGATTCGCGCCGCCTGTTCCAGCTCCAGCAATTACAATACCAGCACCATCCGGCCAATTATTAATCGAAAGCGCAGTTATGCTAGCTGCATCAAGGGTCACATACGTTGCCCCTGCTGTTCCATCTACTGTGGTATCTGTCGCTACATTGGAGTCATAATACAATACTTCCGTGGCCGCATTAGTGCATACCCATGCCGGAGAATCATTTGCGTTTGTCACGGTGTCGCCATTTTTCGCCCATACTTGGTCACTTGAATCAGAAGGGATAGACGTATGAAGCACAGGGTCGTGAACATCTGAAAGATATTTTGCGCTATAAGCGGAAACGCTGTTCTTTCCTATCCGTGTGTAATGATAGGTCTTCGCCATATTAATGCCATAGTAATTGATGGGGTCAGTAACCGCGCCAACAGTCCCATTAAGGGCTGTCCTTTGAATTATATTCCCGTCAATCCAAGTATCCCATGCGCCGCTTAAGATTGAGATACATCGGCTATGCGTTGCCGCGCTGTCTGCTTTTGTGTCAATAAGGATATTATTCGTCAGGGTTCCGTTTCTTGACCCTGCGCCAATCACTATCCCGTTATATATTGAATTTTTAAGTAAATTCCCTTGAACAACCCAATTACGAGCGTTGTTTATTGTAATGGCGTTAAGGAAACCATCAAAAACATTACCCTTCGCTATCAATCCGTCAAAGTGGGTAGCTACGATCCCAGAATAACCGGATGCTCCCAATGTTGATTTTGCGTTTGCATTAACAATCTGGATGTTTTTTAGACCTTGACTTGGGGTTTCGGATACGGATACATACCCTAAATCAAACGCCTTCCTAGCATCTATGGTTCTGCAACCATCATAATTTATATCTTCACCCCCATGTGAATCGAACCCTGCCCATAGTGGAACATTCTTTGCTGTGCAATCCTTATATGTAACGCGCTTTACTTGGAAGGTTCTATCAGCAGCATCCTGATCCCAAGCACCACCCCCGCCTTGATGAAAACCATAAGTGTTTCCTGCCAAAGTCCCTACGGCAGTATCAGTTGTTACGCGCTCAAACCAAATATCTTCGTTGTTTGTGAGAAGAGATACTCCGAAAAGCCCGTATCTATAAACGTCTGTGTCGTAAACCCTTACCTTCGTACAAGATGTAAAGGCCATCCCATACTGGCCTTCTATTTCAGTTATATATAAATCTCTGCCAGTGAAACGATCAACATACTGAACGACAATCCCATCCTTATAAACAACAGGAGGGTCAACTGCTGAACCATTCCTAATCGTCAAGTTTTCAATAGATATATCACTGATACGGGATGCAATCGCGCCATACACCTTAATGACAGGAAGAGACGTTACGCCACGGATTTCTGGCTTATCTCCTGCACCTATGATTTTTACACCGCTTTTGGTAACAGTGAAATTAGCTGACCAATAAACAGAAGGTGGAGGAATGAGCAACACACCCCGTAATGTCAGAGAATCCACGGCTTTTTGAAAAGCTGCACTCGCATCTGTTGAATCTCCAACACCGCCGAACATCTCTGGAGTAGCATATTTGAGTCCAGTAACTGCGCCCGTACCAGAGAAAGTATAATAAGCACCCTTGGGCATCTTAACATCTACGTTGGCAGGGAAAGCCAAGGGAGCATTGATGGCCCACGCACCCGGCCTGAGCAAAAGAGTGGCTTGATTTGTCCCTATGGCGGTAAGGGCAGCGGAGATGGTGGCTTGGGTGTAGGATGTCCCACCACCGTAGGAAACAAGGGCATCAACTTCATATTGTGTTGCTGTGGTAATAACCTGCCCTGGTTTGTTTTCTAGACCTGTTGCCGCGGCATTCCATCCAATGTAATTGTTCGCGGAAGGATTTGGCATTAATGCGGTGATTGACGATGACCGGGGAAGCTTCCATGATCTGTCTATGGCTTCCTTCTGCTGCTGCTGGATCATCGTAACCTTGTCCAGTGCGCTTTCTATGGATTCAGCAGAAAATGCCTCACCATCAACATAGTCGGTAAGCTGTGTCGCCGGTATGTTTCGGAGGATCGTCAGCGCGGCCCCAGATCCACACTTGCTGCCGGCCGTTAGGACTACCGTTCCAGCACTACTCCCGGCGCCCGTCACCGTGTAATCGGAGTTTAGTGTCAATACTGTATCCGTACCGACGATGACCTGCAAATCAGCGTCAGCCAGAACCTTAAACGGATAGGCGTAGGATGTTATGACTCCATTGCAGGTGTAGGCCACCTTGGTTGTTTCTGTTGATACCGTGGCAAATGCCGGTAGCGCCAGAAGCAAAAACATAATTACCGCAAAAAACTTTTTCATATTTCCTCCCTCTCTATTCATCTTCTTTCGGAACCAGACCTTATTTATTCCCTGAGCTAAACTCATCATTCATCGCCTTCATTGAATCAAATACTTCGTTTCCCGCCCTAGAAACATCAATCATCTGCATATAAAGAATGTCGATCATTTCCCTCTTTTCATCGCCGGACATTGAGGGATTGATATAAATTGCGTTGATAAGTTTCCTAATGTTTCCGACGGCCTCAAAACTACCCTGAAGATTTACGGCGTTCATTTCCAAAAGTCTTAATGCGTCATCCGGCTTATATTCTTTCTCCATCAAAACCTTTGCCGTCTTTATGAGTTGATTCGATTTGTCGTAATTGTCATAAAACCGTTTGACGCTTTCGGCGTTGGCTGATGGATACCGGACACTGAATGCCTTGATGAAAGGGATTTCAGAAAGCGTGGTTGTCGGCTTTTCATAATCCTGTTGGGTTATCCCTGCCGCTAAAAGTCCTTTATCGGCTATATTCAGCGCATACATCCCAAGACCGCCCGTCCATCCCCTTACAAGGTTTTCGATCTTTGCGGGGCTTGCCTGTTCGATTTTCCAAGGCAACTTTCCGATGATCTTCCCGATTTCTTTGGCTGTGTCTGTTGTGTACGGTCCATATTGATACTCTGGCAATAACTCAGTGCGGCCCCTGGGGACTATAGGCCGGTCAAAGAACGTGCTTTTATTGGCCCAATTTTCCATGATAGGTATTGCCGCCGTGGGTACAAATCCGGGAGTGGCTCCGCCGACAATCGTTTTCATTATGCCATCGAAAGCGTGTGGGTCTTGATCAAGAATATAATGAGTTATTCTTTCGGGAACTGATCCGAATATAATGCCAAGTTCAAACGGTTTCGGGATGCGCCATAAATGATTTTCAGTCGGAATAATCCAAAAAAGATCACGTTCCCACGCAGGAACCTCCTTTATGCGCTCGTCATCATGCGTTGCTATTGCCAGAAGAACGGATGGCAAGGTTATGGCCGCGGCCACCTTTGCAGACGTCCGGGCCGGATGCTCTTTGAATTCTTGCACCATCTTATCCATACCCTGCACCTGAGCATTCCAGAAGGCCGTTATGATATTGACACTCTTTCCGATTGTCCCGACTTTTGAGAAATCAAGGGTTATCTCGCGGGCAGCGAATGCAGCCGCCTGTATTCCTTCTTTTGTCTTTCCTTCCGCCTTAATACCTTTTTTAAACTCGCCTATTCTTGTTCCTTCCTCGCCAAGTTCCGAGGCAATTCTAAGCAATTCAATCGGGTTCTTGATCCGGTTAAGCACAGGGTATTTTGTAAGCGTCTGGTCAAGTTTATCCTGTAGGTAATCCCGGTCCATAGATACCAGCATGGAATGATCACCGCCGCCCTTCTTCCAATCCCAGAACATTTGGTCTTTCTTGGCCAGACTGAAGATGCCTTGTGCCAGATCGTATCCAGGGACGTATCCATACTTTGAATAGACGAGGGCAGAAAATTGATCTCTGAAAGGGTTGCGGGCTATAAATTCAGGCGTTAAAGTTGCGCCAGCACGGAGCCATGAAGCCGGTTTGCTGAGAACTTTCATCAAAAGATTAAGATTTTCCTTGTCCAGCGCCATGAAGGTTTTAGCAACATCTGGGTGAACCTCATAAAGTTTTCGGTCTCCTTTGTCCCAAACTGAAATGACGTTATCTTTCGGCATAAACGCTTGAGGACGGAAGATAGAAATGACGTTTTCAGGAACCTCGTCAATGCCAGCGTTTTTCAATTCATCCGGTTTTATCTTTATTTCCTGCATGGGCGTCGGTATCTTTTCAATATACTTACCCATTCCTTCAGTATTTTCAGCAAGGTCAACCAACGCCCTACCTACCGCGTTTTTCTCCGCCGCATTAATATAGAGATAGGTATTTTTGATGATGGATTCCAGCGGGTCTTGAATGTCGCGCCATGATCCGGTTATTTTCTTGACCGGATTTCGCGCAATCATGCCAACACCCACCCCGCCTTTCCCCGGTTTGTCGTCCATGATCCGATAAAGAGGAACATAATCCTCGTTCATCTGTTTGATCTGGTCATAGGTTTTCTGATCCATAACGCCACTGTCTTTGAGATATTGCAGCGTCTGATCTTGATACTCCTTTAATTCGTCAAAGGCTTTGCTGAATTTTTCGTCATAATCTTTTATGACCTTTCGGGCATCGGCAGGCAAGACACCTGTTTCAATCTTCCGGCGCTCAAGGTCGATTGTCCGACGTGAAACAATATACCCCCGGAAAGCGTCCAGGTCTTTTCGCATGGGCGCAAGAATGTCTTTGAGTGACTTCCCTACGTCCTCGTATGTCTTAAACTTGAACGGAGCGTGGTCAATGAAAGCATCCGCCTTGCCGGTGTACCCCCGCAGGAGTCGCGCCAAAATATAAGGATCATCGGCCGGTTTCAGGTCTTTCCCCTTGGCCATCTCATCCACCACTTTTTTCAAAGGGAAAAGGTCGTCAACCGTGGCCGTGTAAAGTTTATCAAATGAAAATTCCCGCTGCTTTTTTGCACCTATGGATACCTGAGACAAAACTCTTTGCAATTCAGGCTGTTTCAGCCATCGGTCATATTGTTTACGGGCTTCTAGTAATATCTCTTTCGTTTCCGGAGATTTGTTTTGCAGTTCCTTTTCAAAATGTTCGTAGAATTGCGGCGCTTTATCCCTGGCCATCTGCTGATCGGTTACATAAAGACGGATGAACTCAGCGAACCCTTCTGGTGTAACGTCCTGTCCTGCCTTTGGTTGTGTCGCCATCGGGTCAAGTTCGTTCTTGAAAGCCGAAAAAGGACGCGCAGCAAGGCCGGATTGTGTGACGGTTTCCGGGTAAATAAATTTTTGAATGGCGTGGCCGATTTCGTGGGCAATGACTTCAATGTCGTTTGCTTTTTCTGTGCGGATAACTTCCGGGCGCAGTTTGAATATACCAAGCGCCTGATCACGAAAGCGCCCTGTTCTAATGGGAATATCCAGCTTTTCATTGAGAAAGCGTACAAGGTCGCTGCGGCGGGTTATCTCGTCGGTCTTTTCTGCCTTGTCCGGCGGTCTGCGGAAATTGGCTTCGGGAGCAAATTTAATATTGATGTTTTCGTTGGTCTGCTGTATATTATTATCAACTCCCGCACCCACATCAGAACGGCTACCGGAGGTCTGATGTGCGTAGTCCCGTAGGTTGTTAGATTCCTCGGGAACACCGGGGGTTTTTTCTTTCCATCCAGTTAATAACCACGTTTCTTCCTTACCTTGTTTGTATAAAGATAAAACAGCTTCATGATCGCCATACTTTATGTTGACACGCTGCCCTTGCGGTGGACCATAAATTTCACCCACGTCTCCTTTGATAATAACCTCGGGCATCATGCGAGCAATTTCTCCGCCGTTTAAGCCTTCCGAATTTCGCTTGGCGATAATATGAGCAATGCCATTGCCGTCACTATATTTTTTGTTCGGATTTCCTTCATTACCCCAATAAAATGATATTCCGCCAAGGTCTTCTCTATAGATTGCGTTTAGGATATCAGTCTTTTTATTAATAACCTCATCTATTGCGCGTTGCCCTGATTGTATCGCTAATTCAGGGTAGTTTTTTAAGGCTTCTGCTGGCACTGTTTTTTTGTCGGATAATGCCTGTTTTATTTCTGCCTCCGTTGTGGAAGACCAATCCTGTGTTTGTTCAGTTTTTGCCGGTTCTCCCGCCTTCTGCCGAACAATATCTTTTTCAAGGTTCGCCTTGATGTCATTCAGCCCGATTTTACCGCCAGGACTCGTCAAGGAATAGATCGCACCCGTTGCTGCTGCCTTTGCCACTTCCCGCGCATCACCACCCTCTGCCGCCGTCTGTAATCCAAAAACTCCGCCCATCATTGGCGCACGGAGGTATTGCTTAAATGGCCCCATGGCGTGAAACACCGCCCCCAAAGTCCCGCGTTTTGCACCTTCTATAAGTGCTCCCGCAACTTCGCCGCGTCCCTTATCATCCGCAGTAGCCGCACCGAGAATAGCAGCATAAGGGACGTTTAAAACAAACTCTGCAATGCCTGGTATTGCCCCGCCTGTCACTTCGCCGAAAAACTCTTGCAGGAACGTGGCCCCGTTGTCTTGAGCCTGCTTCTGCCAATAATCGGCGTTCTCGTTGTATTTTTTAGACCATTCTCCAAAGGCCCCGCCCTTTTTCAGGCCGGTTTTCTTTTCAACGTAATCAGCAATATGATCAAGGTGAGTTGCAAAAACCGCCGTGCCTCTGTTTAAAGAAGACGCTGCCGAATAACCGACGTTTTCCCATGGTTGCGTGAAGGGATGGAGTACAGAAGCAAATGACTTTTTTGTTTCTGCGATTTTTTCAGGATTTACATCACCCATCATGTTGAATTCACCTTCAAAGTCAAAGGGCATGGGTTCAGGTTCAGGCTTCTTTGCCATGATCGGTTGTTCATCCAACTGAATAGAACCAGCCGTGACAACCTGGGGCGGCTGCTTGTCAAGCTGAATAGAATTCGCGTTTATAATTTCCGGCATTATTCACCAACCTGCCATTTTCCGTTTCCAAGATCATAAACGGGTTTGCCGTCTTTGTAGCCGACGATTCTTTTCTGTTGGTTTTGGGACTGCTCTTTAATACCCGTCCGTTTAGCCTTTGCCGTACGCTGTGCCGCCGTAACCGCGTCCATCTGGTCATAGATGGTCATGTTGTAGGTTTGGGCTATGGATTTGCTTGTTTTTTCGATAAATTCAGGGGTTATCTTTTCGCCTTTTTTTCTTGCGTCGGATACTGCTTTTTCATAGGCCATGCCAGCTTCCAAGAACTTCTGGGCCTCTGCCGGTTTTGCCGCCGTAATCATTGTTTGAGAAGGCATGACCACTGATTTGATATAGTCCATGCCCTTCTTTGTGACTCCCGCCTCGTATTTGTCCTCTTGCCCTTCGGCAAGACGAACAAAGTCTTTCTTGTCAGAAAAAGACAACCCACCTGTTACAAATATTTCATTCCTAATTTTTACAAGAGCATCGGGATCGCCTGCCGAATCTTTAATTTTTATATAAGTGCGGTACCACGTCCACGGATCAGATGGTCCGCCAGTTAATGCCTCTTTTTTCTGCTGCTTAAAGTGTTCACCAAGCTGATATGATAAATCTCCGCGCTGAACCATTTGCTCGATTTTACCTAACGATGTTTTGTTAATATTTAAAAATACTTCTGTAGCATTTTTGTTCCAGCGGACGTTATCAGCCTTTTCTTTGTCTAATTGCGCTGCTGATATTTTTGCTTTTACATAAAAGGATTCCTCAAGATTAAGCCCAAGCGATTTTTGAGAACCCGGTTTACTAAGTTCCTCATCCATCGCCGTGAAATTTCCGTTATATTTTGCATATAACGAAGCGTAAGCATCTGTGATACGTTCATCCTTGCCCAAACTCTGCGCTTGTTTCTGAAATCCTTTGAAGTTTTCTTCAGTCATCATGTTATTGTATTTTCCCGATTTAATGACCTCCACGGCTTTTTTCGGATTGGAAACAGCGGTGATCAAATACACCCGCGCCGATGCACTGGCAGAAAAAGCGATTATTCCCCTTCAATTTCATCTTTCCGATGGATCTGCAGAATGGGAAGACAACCGGGGGCGAAAGGTCCGTGTTGCCAGCATGGATAAGATGAGTGAGGCCGACGCGAACAAAGCCCTCTATACTGCCCTGAAGACTGAATACGCTGATCACCTTCTTTCGTCCGGAATTGCTCACTGGCAGGAACACCGGAAAAAATACCCGAGCGCAAAATGCGTTATCGTTACATCGAATATCAAAGAAGCAAAAAGGCACATTGCAAACCTTTCCGGAATATCCGCCCGCTGCGATATCGCCACTTCTGACGATTCAGACGAGGCCCTGAAGGTAATAAATAAGATGAAGGCAGGTAAGCTCGACGTGCTGGTATCTGTGGCCATGGTTTATGAAGGGCTGTCTATACCCGAAATTAGTCACATTATCTGCCTGACGCGGATACGCTCAGTGCCCTGGATTGAGCAAATGACCGCCAGGGCGAACCGGATCGACCCGTCCGCGGGACCATACGACGAACAGATAGGCCACATCTTCGCGCCGGCCGATCCGCTTTTTAAACAGGTTATGCAGAAAATCGAAGCAGAACAAGCGCCTGTCATGCAAGAAAGATCCTCGCGTTCTTCGCGCGAGGGCTCAGAGGATGGCGGGTTTCGCCTGGAACCGGCCCCCGGGGGAATTATCCCGCTATCCTCTGCCATGACCGGGCGGCGTGACATAGTTTTAAGTCAACGGGAAATCCCTTTGACCCCTGAAAAGACAGCATCGGAACGGGAAGCGGAATTGCGGGAAATGATTGATAGCCACATCAAACGGTTTGCCTACCAGTGCAGATACATGCCGCAGAAGTTGAACACGGACATTTATCAGTATTTTGGGAAGCCTCGGGCTCAAATGACCATACCTGAGCTGGAAAGATGTTTGAAACACGTCCAGCAGACCTACCCTCTTTCGTTTGTGCGCGGGACAGGGCGCCGGGTATCGACAAAAGCAGAACCTATTAACTGTGTGTGGAGGTAAGGGAATGGCGAGACACGAATTAAAGACAGATTCGGAAGTATTTCAGGCTACCAGGGACGAAATAAAAAAATTTGAGCTACGTTTTGATGATCGAGGTTTCGAGGTTGGCGATGAACTTTTACTCAAAGAAACATTTTATACCGGCGAAGAAATGAAGCTCGGTAAACCGCTCACGTATACCGGACGGGAAATTTTAATTTTTGTCAATTATATTCTTCGCGGCCCCTGTTACGGATTAAAAGAGGGATGGGTGATTTTATCATGATTGATATCAACAAAGGACGTTATTGGGATGAAGGAATCACCCTTGTAAGTTCCTGTACGAAATGTAGCCCTGGTTGTGATCACTGCTGGGCGCTGGCAATGGAACAGAGATTTAAACCGGAATTTAAAAACCAAGTTCAATGTCACCCTGAACGTCTGAAGCGTTTTAACACTCGCAAGCCGAAAGTGTTTGCTGTCTGGAATGACCTCTTTCATGAGGCTGTACCGGATGAGTTTATCCATGATGTTTATTGGAAAATGTATCGTGAGCCTCAAAACACATATTTGATATTAACAAAACGCCCACAGCGAATGCTGGAATATAAACAAAGTCCTCATAGACCGTTGCCTAACAAGATATGGCATGGCCTAACCGTCTGCAATCAACAGGAAGCCGACGAGAAAATCCCGATCTTTCTACGGGTGCCGGGAAAGAAGTTTCTTTCGATCGAGCCGATGTTGGCGCCGATCAATATTCAACTTGAACTTTTGCAAATGGGAAATCTTGGAGAAGACGGCCGGGGTCATCGAATGGCCTCTGATAATATTGACGCTGTGCTTCTCGGCGGAGAAACAGGCCCCGGAGCAAGGCCGATGCAAATTGAATGGGTCCGGTCGATAAGAGATCAATGTCAAGGCGCAAATGTCCCTTTTTTCTTCAAAGGCTGGGGGAAGTGGGGCGTGAACTGGATGAATGACGATAACGGAATGATTGCCGGTTCGGAGTGGATGGACAAAGGAATTAAAAAATCAGGTCGCGTTCTGGACGGCCGGACACATGACGATTTACCGTGGGTGAAATAATTGATGTTGACCGCCGCCCCGAAATATGTTGAGCATTCCTCACTTGGGGGAGTTATGGGATTTAACGGCGGGACTGTTCAGCCGCATGGCAACCGTTTTTATGTGCAGTTGTATTGGAATGGCTCAACAGAAAAGTTCTGGTCTGTCCTGATTCAAGGACAGTGGCATCCAATCAAAAATCATGAAAACGGCGAGAAACTTCTTTTCGCTATCAGGGAAGAAATAGACCGTGACCGCGAAGGATTTGACCCGCGCTCGTTTCGCCCAGGTAATCCGCTTTGCATTGATGTTTATTATAAAACATGGATATCTCAGATTGACGTTACCATAAAAACGAAGCGGGATTACAAAACAGCAATCGTTAAACACGCAATTCCTTTTTTCGGCGCAGACAAAGATATTCGCAAATTTCGCATGACTGAATTTACAACATTTCAGAAGAAACTCCCCCTATCAGAAAAAGGAAAATACAACGTCATGGGCGCACTCAAGGCAATGGTCAAATGGGCGCACCTTAACGAAGAAATTAAGAACATGCCGCCATTTCCGAAGATGAAACAAGGCGAATCTCCGGAAATCGAATATCTGACTATTGAACAGCAAGACAAAGTGTTGGCCGAAATTCCCGCGCTGGATGCGCCTATTTTCCGCTTTTCTATGGAATACGGCCTTCGGGTAGGGGAAGCCAGAGCGATCAAACGCGACGCCATTAAAAATGGCAAGGTCTATATTAAAAGAGCATTCTCAGATAATAACTTGAGAGAATCGACAAAAACCGGCGAAGTCCGCGCCTATGACCTCACGCCGACGGCGCAAGACATCATCGGCCACATCGATGTCGTCACGCCCTACCTTTTCGCCAGAGGCGACGGAAAGCCATATACAAATAAAAACCTAAACCGGATATGGCACGAAGCCTGCCGAAAAGCCGGGATTGAAATCAAACTGTATAATGCCATACGGCATAGCCTTGGATGTCAGTTGCTGGACGAAGGACACGATCTGTCTTTGGTTCAGGAAGTGCTGGGACATAAGAACGCTGACATGACAAAACGCTATGCAAAACGCACAGCTAAGAAGATCGGCCAAGTGCTTTCAATGCGCCGATCCGCTTGCGGTAGAGTTGCGGTAGAGAATACAGAAAATACAGAAACAAAATCAAATACTTATGGTGGAGGCGGCGGGAATTGAACCCGCGTCCGAAAACCTTCCGCTGGAGCTTCTACGTGCGTAGCCTTCGTTTTAGAACCTTCACGCTGGTTTGCTCCCTAAGGCCGGATCGCCCCGCGCTATCCTGTAAATTGTCGCCGCCCTCCCCCAGGCAAGAAGTTTGGGTATCCTGTCTAAATGACGTCTTGCTCAGCCAACAGGAGAACCAAGTTCGACGTTAGCAGCTTAAGCTGCTAAAGCGTAATCGTAGTTTTCTGCGATTATATGTTTCCTACCTGTTTAACGAGGCCTGTAGGAACCTCGGCACGCTTCTACAACTTCAAATGTCCCCGTCGAAACCGTTACGCCCCCTTTAGTTTTTTGTAGCTTACTATAGTAAGTAAATAGGCATTTGTCAAAACAAAACCGTTTTTATGACATAAAACCATCCACATCCGCCAGCGGAGGACATGAAATGATACGGCGCGAATTTTGCGTCAGCATGAAACGTCGGATTTATGGTGCTTTTTTTCTTTTTTCTTTTCCGCCATACGCATCTGCTTTCTTTCTGCTGCTTCTTGATTACGATGTTGATCCTCGGCCGTCTCTAAAATCAATGGTGGCAGTTCAATTGGCCGTTTATTGACGTCCAGAGCAACAAACGTCAGGTAGGCGGAACCTGTGTGACGATTTTCACCGGTTATCAGATTTTCCGATTCTACACGAACGCCGACTTCCATAGATGTTTTACCAACATAGTTCACGGAGGCTTTAAGGGTCAATAAATCACCTACATAAACCGGATAGTGAAAATCCAACCGGTCGATGGATGCTGTCACGACATGCATCCGTGCGTGACGCGTAGCCGTGACGCCTCCGGCTGTATCAATCAGCTTCATAATATCGCCGCCGTGAATATTGCCTGCGGGATTGGCGTTTTCGGGGTTCATGGCCTGCGCTATAATCACCCTGCTTTCGCTAACTCTTTTTCCTTCCATCGAATTCCTCGTACCTCGTATTTCGTTTCTCGTGAAGCATACAACGGCGTCCTGGGAAAACTTAGACACCCCAACCAGCGGGGGACAACGCCTGGACTCTGACCTCTGGCTCGTTATGATCTTAGACTTTTATCTGCTTGGTTTTAAAATCCCGGGCTAATGTACGCCGTTCTTCACGATCCTTGATATCCTCACGGCGATCATATAATTTTTTACCCTTGCCGATACCGATTTCCACTTTGACCCTGCCGTCTTTAAAATAGAGTTTGAGCGGAACCAGCGCCAATCCCTTTTCCCGCGACTTGCCGTAGAGCTTTTTAATCTCCCGTTTATGCAGGAGAAGCTTGCGCGGTCGCAGCGGTTCGTGATTGGATCGGTTGCCATGATCGTAATGACTGATGTGCATCTCGCGCAGGTAAACCTCGTCGTCTTTCACAACAGCATAACTGTCTTTCAGGTTGGCTTTGCCTGCGCGCAGTGCCTTAACCTCTGTTCCCGACAAGACCATACCGGCTTCGTAGGTATCGCCGATATCATAATGGAGGCGTGCCGTTTTGTTAGATGCGATCAGTCTTTGTGCTGTATTTTCTTTTCCCATGGTTCAATTTTACCTTAAAAAATCAGGATTGCTATGTTTTTTATTTAGAACTATTTCGGCCAAGTCGGCAAATAATCCGGTTTCACATGGCTCATAGCTTTGAAAATATTATGCCGGATGTCTGGATTGTCGCGCTCCAAGTCGTTCAAAAGTTTTTTCACATAAATCCTTTTCGAATTCTCACTGGTCGGGCATTCGTTTTTGACCGTTGGAAATTGCCGTTCGCGACTGTATTTTTTGACCAGTCCCTCCTGCAAATAGGCGAGCGGACGGATAATATGCAGTTTGCCGCCGAATAGGCTCTGATTCGGCATCATCGTGCTGATTTCACGCCCGTAAAACATATTGATCAGCAGCGTTTCGATAATATCGTCACGATGGTGGGCAAAAGCAATCTTGTTGCAGCCTTTTTCATCCGCGATTTCAAAAATTCTTTTCCGCCGCAGACGCGAACACAAAAAACAAGGGTTTTTCTTGTTAAAATCCGAATGCGAAAGCACTCCGATGTCGGTCTTTTCCATTACATACGGGTATTGATGTTCCTGAAAGTATTTCTCCAATTCCCGATAGGCAATGAAATCCTGATCAAAACCCATGTCGATATTGACGGCGATAAAAGAAAACCGGGGAACGAAGACCATCTTTGAATCGAGCAAATCCAGAAGCGCGTAACTGTCCGCTCCGCCGGAGACACCGATCAATACGCAGTCTCCTTCTTCAATCATGGCATAATCCAGCACGGCTTTTTCCAGCCATTTTTTTAAATGGAGAAAGAGCTTGGTGTTTTTTTCTTTTTTATCAACACTCGTCTGCAAATGCTGTCGACTCCCTTTCGTATTAAAACCGGATTCCTTCTATCTGACTTGTACAAAGTTATCAAGCTGGTTTGATAATCGCCTTGAAATCAAGCCGCCTCTCTGTTATAGATTGGGGCAAAGCAAAAAGGAGGTTCTTATATGCCAGAAATCATCAATATTCATGCCCGGGAAATACTGGACTCCCGTGGAAATCCGACCGTCGAAGCCGAAGTCACCACTATATCAGGATTCACAACACGGGCAGCCGTACCTTCAGGCGCTTCCACCGGCGAGCATGAAATGCTGGAATTGCGTGACGGCAACAAGAAAAGATACAACGGAAAAGGCGTTGAAACTGCCGTTAAAAACATTCTTCACAAAATCGGACCGGAAATCATCGGTATGGATTGCCGCAGACAGCGCGATATCGACTTTGCCATGATCGAACTCGACGGCACCGCCAACAAAGGGAAACTCGGCGCCAATGCCATCCTGGCCGTATCCATGGCGTGCGCCAAAGCGGGTGCTGAAATATCCGGCTTGCCGCTTTACCGTTACCTGGGTGGTGTCAATGCCAATGTTCTGCCAGTGCCCATGTGCAACATTCTCAACGGCGGCCAGCATGCCGACAATAACGTAGATATTCAGGAATTCATGATCATGCCGGTGGGCGCTCCCAATTTCAAGGAAGGCATCCGCATGAGCGCAGAAGTTTTCCATGCGTTGAAATCCGTTCTCAAAAGCAAAGGCTATAATACGAGCGTAGGCGATGAAGGCGGATTTGCTCCGAATCTGAAATCCAATGAAGAAGCTCTGACATGTATTATGACGGCCATTGATAAAGCCAACTACAAAGCGGGCAAGGACATCATGATCGCTCTGGATTCAGCGGCCAGCTCCTTCTACGAGAAAGGCAAATACATTCTGGCGGCGGAAGCCAAACCCCAAAAATCCGCCGAAGACATGGTCAAGTTCTATGCAGACATGGTCGCCAAATACCCGATCATCTCCATTGAAGACGGCCTGGCGGAAGATGATTGGGCCGGTTGGAAACTGCTAACCGATGAATTGGGGAGCAAAGTTCAGATCGTTGGCGACGACCTGTTTGTCACCAACGTTAAACGTCTGGACAAAGGCATCGAGCTGGGTATCGCCAACTCCATCCTGATTAAGCTCAATCAGATCGGCACACTGACCGAGACATTGGAAACGATGAGCCGCGCGAAAGAGTTCAGCTATACCTGCGTTGTCTCCCACCGCTCCGGTGAAACGGAAGACACGTTTATGGCGGATATTGCCGTCGCCACCAACTGCGGCCAGATCAAGAGCGGCTCGCTTTCCCGCACAGACAGACTGGCTAAATACAATCAACTGATTCGCATTGAAGAAGAATTGGGCGATTCAGCCCAGTACCTCGGCAAAGCGGCGCTTTACAGCATCAAACAACCGGCGAAACTCGGAAAGAAAAAATAATCAAGGATAAAAACTTGTAAAAAGGCCATGTTCCTGCAATGAGGACATGGCCTTTTTTGGGGAATTAGAGGAACTTGAACAGGCGGCGCCTTAGCACTTCCAGTTGCGCCCGATTGTCCGTCAAGCTGTAAGTGAGTTCTCTTTTGCCTCCTTTTTCTTCTCCGGCCTGGGAAATAATCACTTCGGCGTCTTCCAGAAACTTGATGGCATTCTGATAGTTGGCCTGGGATAGGGCTTCGGCGCGCAATATTTCTCCCTTGCGAAATATGCGGTCTCCCAAAGGCCGGATCTTGGCCAGCCACTCCTTTTGCGTCAGGGGTTTTTTTTTGAGATAAACCAATCCGCGAATAACAATCCAACAGGATTCCAGATAGTTGTGAATAAGTCCGGCAAAAGGTTTTAATTTCGCGTCGCCTTTACTTTTAACCTCGATCCAGACTTTGCCTTGGCGCTCAGTGGTGACGATCATGGATCTCGCGTGCAAATAAGCCAGGACATCATCCACTTCTTCCACATCATCCCGGGTCTCATCAAAAATAAACTCATTCCATAAAATCCACTTCAGAAACTTGTAGTCCCCCATGATCTTCGCCAGCGATATGGCATCTTCAGGCGTTTTCACCATGGACGTGGCCACAAAACAAATGGACATAAAAAAATGCAGAATATTGTTTTTGTAGTATTCCAGATTTAATCTTTTTGCATCGGCCAGAGAATAAACGATCTCCTGCAGTTCCTCTTCCTCTTCTTCGGCTGCAATCGTGGAAATAATATCCGTCGCAGCAAAAATGTTCAATGCGTCGGCAATTGCTTTTTCCCGATGCGCAAACGTTGCGGCGAATTTCACCCGTCGGGTGGATAAGTACTCATAAAACTCGTTTAAAATACCACTCAATTCATCATGAGATATCCCGCGCCGGTCATGGCTCAGCAGACCGGCGGCCACCAGCGAAAACGGCGTAACCACAGAAACCTTATTGATCTCTAAAACAACCTCATAACCGATTTTCCGATAAAGGCTCTGACGTTCATCCAGTGTCATCTCGTCCATAGCCTTATCCTGCGCAGCCAGATAGTCTTTCATGATGATCGGCTCGCCGATGTTAATATAAACGCGGCCGTATCGTTTGCGCAGGATTTTGGTGCTTTTGATTATTTCAACGGTATTTTCCTGAACCTTGGGCGCGCCGGACAATTCATTGAGATATGATCTTTCTTCGATGACACGGTCATAACCGATATAGACGGGCACACAGGCCAGATTCTCGCAATACATATCCTGATAGGCCTGAATAATCATCGACAACAGACCGTATTTGGGCATGACCATTTTCCCCGTCCGGCTTCTGCCGCCTTCGATGAAGAATTCCAGGGGAAGACCCTCGTGCAGAAGCGTAGCAATATATTTGGCAAAGACTTCTCCGTAAAGTTCATTACCCCGAAAACTGCGCCGCAGGAAAAACGCACCGGAGCGGCGAAAAATGTATCCCAGGGGGAAAAAAGAAAGGTTGTTGCCTGCCGCGATGAACGGCAGCTGAATATTGTTTTTATAAAAGACGTAGGAAAGCAGCAGATAATCAATATGACTGCGGTGGCAGGAAATGATGACAAAAGGCATTTTCTTCGACAAATTGCGAATTTTGGCAAGCCCTTCGGAATCAACGGACAGTCCGTCATAGACCGTATTCCAAAGCCAAGTGAGAACCTTCAGCCATATTTCAACAAAAGTCTCCTGGTAATCAGATGCAATTTCGTAAAGATAACGGCGGGCGTCTTTTACAACACCGGCTCTGTCTTTCTTTGTTTTTTGCGCATAATCATCTATAAACCGGTTAAGATTCGCATCCTGCATCACCATGCCGATTAGCTCCGCACGCGATTTCAACGCAGGTCCGACAACGGCTGTTTTCTCTTCTCCTATCCGGTCAATCATTTCTCCGCGCAATTCTTGAATGAGTTCGTCTTTGGGCATATTTTTCCTGCCGCTAGCTAAATAATCAGACAGGTTGACCGGCTCTGTAGGAATCACGAAGGCCTGTCTCGAATAGCGGATAAACGTAATCAACCGGCGAAGCGTGCCGGTATGTTCCATCTGTCCGAAAAGGATATTAAACAGGCTTTCGTCTTCCTTTTCCCGGCGGCGACCATAAGCCACTAGAACCGGTACGATAAAGATGGGAAAGGATATTTTGCTTTGAAGGTTGGTCAGGCTGGCAAGCGCATCCTGAGCGGAACGGCTTTCAATAAACTCCGACTCACCCAGATGGATGACAATACTTTCTTTCCCCGCGACTTTTCTTGTCAGAAAATCAATTTTGCCTTGACGGGTGACCTGATCTTTGCGGAAACGGCGCAAAAAGGACGACCAGAAGAATTTCAGCATCTTGGACAGGGGCTGCCAGAAGGACATGTTCATACCGTGACAATACACCGGTCTGGCCAGACCCTTACGGCCTGCAAGTTCGGCAATGATCAGGCTGTTTAGTTTACTTCTCTGTTTGATGGCGTAAACGATAACGCCTTCACCGGCAAGTTTTTTGAGAGCATTAACTTCTTCATCGGCAATGGAAACGCGCGAAAGATAAGCTTTTGCGGGACGAAAACGCCAGATATCCTCTTTTTCATAAAGACATCCGGCATAGTATTCATCTTCCTGATAATCGGTAACTTTTGGTAATTTTTCACTCATAAATAATCCGGTTTCTTCTGCAGAGTTATCGGCAAATAAGTGTCTTGAAACTATGTTTCTTTCTTCTGAAATTCATCCGGAAAATGATCGCTCATATAATCCTGAACATAAGCCCGCACGTCCACGGCATTATTATAAGACATCGCCTGTTTCAACAATTCACGGGATTCCGAAAGCGTTGACTGTTGTATGATTCTTTTAATGCGGGGAATCGCCAGGTGATTCATGCTTAATTCATCCAATTGCATTCCTAAAAGGATCAGACAGAAAAGCGGGTCTCCGGCCATTTCACCGCACATGGCGACGCGAATCTTTGCCGCATGGGCCTCGTCCACAATCCCCTTGATCAATCTCAAAACAGCGGGATGCAGTGGTTCGTAAAGATACGTTACCCTTTCGTTAGAACGGTCAATCGCCAGGGAGTATTGAATTAAATCATTGGTGCCGATGCTGAAATAATCAACTTCCTGCGCCAGCTGATCGGCAATGACGGCGGCCGCAGGCACTTCGATCATTGCCCCAATTTCCATCCGGTCGGCGATCGGCACCCCCTGGGCCAAAAGCTCCTGACGGGTCTCTTCCAGCAAACGCTTGGCTTCACGGACTTCTTCGATGCCGGAAATCATCGGGAAAAGAATTTTTACTCTGCCCAAGGCACTCACACGCCAGATGGCGCGAAGCTGCGCCTTGAAAAGCTCGATCTCTTTCAGGCAAAAACGAATGGCACGTAATCCCATTTGTGGGTTTAATTCTTTAGCCTGTTTCTGGTAGCTGGGAAATTTGTCACCGCCTAAATCAAATGTGCGGATAGTTGCCCACAACAAATTTTTCTCGGTCACCACCTGACGATAATTATTGAAATGGTCTTCCTCCGTCGGTAAATCATCCCGGTAAATATAAAGAAACTCCGTCCGGTAAAGCCCGATGTACTCCGCTCCGTGAACAATCGCCGAAGGAATCTCCTCGATAAATTCGATGTTGGAACCTATTTGCACATGGTAATGATCCAGCGTAACGGCCGGCAGCTTGGCATATTTAAGATACTCGTCTTTGGCATCGTCATAATGACGCTTCTTTTCTTCGTATCTTTTGAGCATATCGGGATATGGATTGACCACGACGAGTCCCGACGTGCCGTCCACAATGATTTCATCGCCGGTCCGGACGAAGCGAGTGACATTATCCAAGCCGACGACAGCGGGCAATTCCATCGATCGGGCCACAATGGCGGTATGCGACGTGCGACCGCCGCTGTCGGTGGCAAAGCCGACGATTTTGTCCAGTTTCATCTGCGCCGTATCGGCCGGCGACAGATCGTGTGAAACGATCACCACACCTTCATGACCAACTTCCCAGATAATTTCATGTTTTTCACCGGACAGATTGCGCAGGATTCGCTGAACAACATACTGCACATCACTGATGCGGCCGCTGATATAAACATCTTCCACGCCCTCAAATATCTGTTTGTAATGATCCAACGTCATGCGCACCGCCCATTCGGCGTTGACACCCAAACGGCGTATATATTTGACAGTGCGATTGATAAAATTTTTGTCCGCTAAAAGTAAAACGTGAACATCGATAATATAGAGCGGCTCGGTTACTTTTGTTTTTTTCAGATTTTCCTGAATCTCCAAAAGCTGTCTTGATGATTCTTTCAGCGCATTCTTAAAACGCTCAATTTCGTTTGGGATCAAATCGTTGTTGTTGAGTTTATAAAAAGATATCTGAGCATCCAGCGGATCAAATCGGTAAACTTTGCCAATCACCACACCCGGAGAAACGCCAATCCCCTTAAGAACAAATGTTTTTTTCCCCTGATCAGCTGTCATCTTATCGTTTATTCTTCTCCAAATTTATTTTCAATCAACGCTTCGAGTTCATCCAGCGCCTGAGCTGCGTCAGCGCCCTGGGCTCTCACTGTTATCATGCCGCCCATCGGACAGGCAAGTGTCAAAATTCCCAGGATACTCTTTCCATTCACGGTTTGACCATTGCGCTCAATCAATATTTCCGCGCCGTACTTCTGAGCGATGCGAACAAATGACGCAGCCGCGCGCGCATGCATTCCTAATTTATTTTTTAGTTTTAATGTTTTCATTTCTACCACACCAATAACTCTCTTAACGAAATAATCAGAAATATAACCATTGTACCGTACAGAATATAAACTTGCGATACGCCTTTTTTAATTAACAACCAGCAAAGCAAAATGATGGCCAGCGCTGCCAGCGCCACAATCATCCATGATGTTGCGGCAAAGGTCAAATACCCGTCTTGTAAAAGCCAGATGCCACAACCCGACAGGACCACCAGAGACAACCATCGCACCCGGGGTGCAATGCGCGGCAAATCAGTTCTACGGATAAATTCAATGCCCTGCTTCCCCCCCCGGTAACCTTCAATAAATCCCCTCAATCTTACCCAGATATGCGCGGGTGTGTATATCAGCATAAAGGCTAACGGGGCGAAGATCCAGCCCATCCAAGCCAAAGCAACCGCAAATATTCCCGCGCAGGGCCTGAGCGCACCCCAGAAAAAGGTATCACCAATCGCGGCGTATGGGCCCGTCAGGCTTTGTTTAACCCTCATGATGGATGAGGGTTCATCACCATCTCGCCGCTCTTCTTCCATGCGGATTATCAAGCCAATCAGCGGCGCAGATAAATAGGGATGCGTGTTAAACATCTGCAAGTTGCGGATCAGCATCTCTTCTTCATCCCTTCTGGATAATTTCCGTTCCCGGAGAAATGGAATCATCGTATACGCAAAACCAATATTTTGCATGCGTCGGAAGTTTAGCGTGGCATGGATGAAAAAAGATCTCAAAAATATTATAATTAAAGACCCTTTTTTCATTCTTTACGGCCCCAAACGCATATATCTTGATTATTTTCCTATTTTTATTTGCCGAGAAAGTTAACATAGATGACCATCTAAGTCAATTTAATCAGGGGAAAGAAGAAGTTTAATTTTTCTTGACAGGCTTTTTTTTTGTTGTTAAGGACACGCCGGTTTTAATGTCAAGGACGACTGTGGATATTTCTTTATTTATTGTCTTTTTTCGCAACGTCTAAAAAATATCGCGTAATTTATTATATGAAGGGGGTCGTACAAAATGCTTTGTCAGACAGTTAAAAATGGAGTGGAATGTGGTTTCATGAGCAAAAAAGGCTGTGGATTCTTCGGCGGCAGCTGTATTCTGATAATCGACAAATGCGGTGATTGTAATAAAATTCTTGAGTACGAATCAGGCAAATATTGCAAGGTCTATCCTGATCCAAAAAGCAAGTGGATAAACGGCAACTGCCCCACCGCATCACACATTAAAACAGAAATTAAAGAAGCTCAGAAGATTAACCCGCTCAAAGCTTCGAAAAGAGCAAGCAAGAAGAAATAACGCTTGATGGTCTCCAAAAGCTAAAAAGCCGGCAATCATCATTGCCGGCTTTTTAGCTCATGATCTTTCTTATTTGCTGCAATTCCCTTTTAATTAAAATTAATTTTTCATGATGGCCGGCGGTAAGAACCGATTCATCATCGTTGCTCTTTTTCATCAGCTGTTTTTTGGCGCCATTGATAGTAAACCGCTGCTGATAGAGCAAATTGCGAATCGTTAATAATTCCTCCACGTCTTTTTTTCGATACAGACGCTGAGCCGCCTTGGTCCGCACCGGTTTGACCGTCTTAAATTCCGTCTCCCAGTAACGAATGACATAAGGTTCAACACTGAGAATTTTGCTCACTTCTCCAATACGGAAATAAGCCTTTTCGGGAATTATGTTATCCATACAATTCCTGAATCCTTAAGGAGAAACATATCTGACAACCTAAAACATTAAAAAACTCCCAATCTAAAACCGAATGGGAAAATCCTTTTAAATGTTCAATGTCATCGGTGCAGTTGAATAAAATTATTAACCGTTTAAAGATTTACGCAGTACCTGAGAGGACTTAAAAGTCAAAACCCGGCGTGCGGTAATGGATATTTCCTGTCCGGTCTGGGGATTACGGCCTCGTCGGGCACGTTTCTCTTTCACCATAAAATTCCCGAAACCGGAAATCTTTACCCTCTCGCCTAGTGCAAGACTGTCTTTGATGATGTCAAACACGGATTCAACAATATCCGCTGATTCTTTTTTTGAAAATCCGAGTTTTTCGTAAACATTCTGAATAATATCAATCTTCGTCATTTCTTTTCCTCCGTTTTAACGTCATTTAAACTGTTAGGCTCTTATTTTTGCACCCGTCAGTCGGACGGTGTTGTGCACAATTTTGTCATGAATAGAATTGATTTCAGTATCCGTTAAAGTCCTGTCAAGAGCTCGATAGGAAAATCTCACCCCCAGACTCTTCACCCCTTCGTTAAGACCTTTGCCAACGTATATATCAAAAATCACCACATTTTCAAGCAAATCTTCACGTTGGCTTAAAACAATTTCCAGCATCTTTTTCGCTTCCATAGCGAAGGGAATGACAAAAGCGACATCACGAGTGACTGCCGGAAATTTGGATATTTCCCTGTAAGTGATTCGTCTATTTATCTGTTTTTCTAACATATCAATATTAATTTCAAATAGATATGCATTTGCCTTGATATCCATTTTCCGCATCACTTCCGGATGCACCTGGCCTATGTAACCTATCCGAGTCTCATTGAAATACAGGCCGCATGCTTGACCGGGATGTAAAAATTGTTCTGATATTTCAGCACAATAACGGCAATCATCCAGCTTCAGGTCATAAAAAATATTTTCCAGGCAGCCTTTAAGATCATAAAAATCAACATTTACTTTCGAACCCCAAAGGTCTCCCGATACTTTTCCCGTCAAAAGCCCGGCCAGGATATTCTTTTCTTCCGGCAAATCTCCTGCTTTGCGCGCCAAAAATATCCGCCCGATTTCAAATATCTTTAAATTGGAAGACGCATTATTAATATTTTTCTTCAGGGTCTCCAGTAATCCGTAAGCCATCGTTGTACGCATCACCGATTGCTCTTCCGTCAGCGGATTTTTTATGACCACAAAATTGCGCCGTTCATCGTCTAACGGCAAGCAAAGATAACCAACCGAGGCGGGCGATGTAAAACTGTAGTTGATGATTTCCGAATAGCCGCTACCTATGAGCAATTGACGGGTTCTTTCCTCCAGATCGAGGCGAGGAATGACCGCCATCTCCGTCACCGAGACAGCAGGCAGGGTTGTAGGCACGCGATCATAGCCATACAGCCGCACAACCTCTTCAATCAGATCAATCTCTCTTTCAATATCCACACGAAACGTCGGTGGCGTCACAAGATACTTTCCCTTGCCCTCTTTGCGGACCGCCATGCCAATACTCTTCAGGATTCGCACAACGTCTTTGGCCGCAATGGGTGTGCCAATCATTTCACAAATTCTGTCCAGCCGCAGGGGAATATTTGCAACAGCCGTTATTTTCTGTGGGTATTCATCTAGGTGGTTTTTACAGATGGAACCGCCGGAAAGCTCGGCGATCAGTTGCGCCGCGCGATTGAGCGCTCGAATCACGCCTTCCGGATCAATACCTCTTTCGAAACGAAAAGCGGCATCGGTCGGCATCGCCAGGCGGCGCGATGAACGGCGAATGGACGAAGGGCTAAAATAAGCACTCTCGAGAAAAATGGTGTCTGTATCTTCTTTCACTTCAGAATTGAGACCACCCATTATTCCGCCGATGGCCACGGGCTTTTTGCCGTCGCAGATCAACAAGGTGTTTTCCGGAAGGATACGGCTTTTCTCATCAAGCGAAACAAATTCTTCACCGACTTTTGATTTACGCACAACAATACGTCCCTCTGCCAGGAAACGATAATCGAAAGCGTGCAGTGGCTGACCCATTTCCAGCATGACGAAGTTTGTCACATCCACAACATTATTGATCGTGCGTAAACCGGCGGCTTCGAGCCGTGTCTTCATCCAGATCGGAGAGTCACCAATTTTAACGTTTTTGATCATTCGGGCGGAATAACGCGGACACAGATCCGCATCCACAATGGATACCGAGGAAAGTGACGCAATGTCTTCGGTTGATTCTTTGATTTTGATGACCGGCATTTTAATTTTCTTGCCCGTTAAGGCGGCAACTTCACGGGCCATGCCGATCATACTCAGACAATCGGAACGGTTAGGCGTAATGCTGACATCCAAAACGGTATCGCCCAGATTCAGGGCCGACTCCAAAGGAATCCCCAGCGTCAGTCCGGTCGGTAATTGCATAATACCCGATGTGTCATCACCGATTTCCAACTCCGCCTCCGAACAAAGCATGCCGTCGGATTTCTCACCGCGTAATACGGTTGCTTTGATCGCGTATCCGCCGGGAATAACCGCGCCGATTTTCGCCAGTGGCACGACATCACCAGCTTTTATATTTTTGGCTCCACAGACAACCGGATACGTCTGAGATCCGTCCGTTACGTCACACAAGGACAGCTTGTCCGCTCCCGGATGCGGCCTTACGGATAAAATTTTTGCGACCACAACGCCGGAATACTTATGCGCAATGGTCTTGATCTCATCCACTTCCAGACCGGTCATGGTTAAACGGTCGGCAAGCTGGGGCGCCGTTAATTCCAGATCAACATAATCTTTAAGCCATTTAAGACTAACGAGCATGAGATGAAGCTCTCCTAGAATTGTTTAAGGAATCGAATATCGTTTTCAAATAAAAGACGGATATCGGTAATGCCGTATTTCAGCATGGCAATGCGTTCTAGGCCAAGACCAAAAGCAAACCCTGAATAAACTTCCGCATCATAACCGACATTTTGAAAAACGGCTGGATCAACCATGCCTGACCCTAGAATTTCCAACCAACCGCTCTGTCCGCAAACACGACAACCTTTGCCCTGACAAATTACGCAACGGATGTCCACTTCAGCGGACGGTTCGGTAAAGGGGAAAAAACTGGGGCGAAACCGCAAAGTTGTATCGTCACCAAATACTTTTTTTAGAAAAGCGGTCAGAATGCCTTTCAAATCGGCAAAACTGACTCCCTTATCCACCAACAATCCTTCTATCTGATGAAACATCGGTGTGTGGGAAACATCGGAATCGGGTCGGTAAACCCGTCCGGGGCACAAAATACGCACGGGTGGTTTCACCTTCTCCATAATCCTTACCTGAACCGGCGAGGTGTGGGTGCGCAGGACGATATTATCTTCGATGTAAAAGGTATCCTGCATATCCCGGGCGGGATGATCCTTGGGAATGTTGAGCGCCTCAAAGTTGTAATAGTCCAACTCGACTTCCGGGCCTTCGACGACTGAAAAACCGAAAGAGGCGAAAATTTCGCAAATTTCGCGGCGGATTTGAATAACAGGATGGATTCTGCCCGATCGAATACTTCTGCCGGGCAGTGTTACATCAATTTTTTCCCTGGCGAGAATTTCTTCTTTTTTACCCTGCGTCTGAAGCTGTAGAGCCTCATCAATTTTTGTTTCGAGAATTTCCTTCACTTCATTGCAGCGTTTGCCGAAAAGAGGTTTTTCATCAATCGGCACCTGAGAAATATTTCTCAAAAGACCGGTGAGGAGCCCTTTGCGTCCCAGATATTTTGTTCTCACAGCTAGAATCGAATCTTCCGCCTGGGCATTTTCCAGTTCGGCAAGGGCATCTTTTTCCAGCTGTTGAATATCCGCAATCATGCCGCCTGCTCGCCTTTGGCTGTTGCCACAATCATAGCGAAACCCTGTGGGTCATTAACAGCCAGGTCGGCCAGAATTTTGCGATCCAGCGTGATGTCCGCTTTCTTCATAGCATCCATAAGGCGGCTGTAAGAGATATTGTTCAGGCGGGCAGCGGCGTTGATACGCGCTATCCACAGCTGGCGAAATTCTCTTTTACGGCCCCTGCGGTCACGATAAGCATAGCTCAGGGCCTTGTTGACAGCTTCCGTTGCGGTTCGCAGCAAACGGCTGCGTGCGCCAAAGAAACCTTTAGCTCTCTTTAATATTGATCTTCTTTTTTTACGGGCAGTGACGCCTCTTTTAATCCTTGCCATTTTCTTTTACTCTCCTCAATTAATACAGCTTCTGTATTGCTTTATCGACTATAAATAAGGAATAAGCCTCTTGATTGCGCTCTCATTTGCCGAATGAACCAGCGTTGATTTCCTTAAAGTTCTTTTTCTTTTTGTTGTTTTTTTTGTGAGGATGTGGCTGGCAAAAGCCCTGCTGCGCTTCACCTTACCTTTGGCAGTAATCGAAAAGCGCTTGGCAGCTCCTCTGTGTGTTTTCATCTTTGGCATATCATCACCTCTTCTTTATTATCATTTATTTATTTTTTGGGTGAAACAATCATGATCATGTTCCGACCTTCGAGCCTAGGCTCCTGATCCATAATACATTCATCAGCCAACGCGATTTTAATTTGGTCCATCAATTTACGGCCGATGTCGGTAAAGGCGATCTCACGCCCCCTGAACATCATTGATACTTTCACCTTATCGTGTTGTTCCAAAAACTTTTTTATATGTTTTATTTTCGTCTGCAAGTCATGCGCTTCTGTTTTGGGCCTTAAACGGATTTCCTTCACATGAATAACCGTCTGGCTTTTTCTGGCATCATGGATTTTTTTACTTTGCTTATAACGGTATTTTCCATAATCCATTATTTTGCAGACCGGCGGCTCGGTATTGGATGATACTTCCACTAAATCCAGACCAACTCTTTCCGCATTGGCAATCGCTTCATCCAGTGAAATAACGCCCAACGGTTGTCCTTCTTCATTAATAACCCTGACAGTCGCCGACTTTATTTCTCTGTTGATTCTTAAATCCTTAACTATACCGCACCTCCCGATAATCAGTTCTTTAATAAAACACTACTTCTTTTTTTCACACATTTCCTGCACTAAAGCAATAAATTGTTCAACCGGCAGCGCGCCGAGATTCTGACCGTCGCGGATACGTGGCGCAACCGTTTCGGCCTCCATTTCCTTATCGCCAATGACCAGCATGTAAGGGATTTTCTGCATTTGAGCCTGACGGATTTTATAGCCTAATTTTTCATTATCAAAATACTTCTCACAACGGATGCCAGCATCGATTAATCGGGTATAAACCGTCTGCGCGTAAGGAATATGCTTATCCGTCACCGTCAACAAAACACATTGCGTCGGCGCTAGCCACACCGGAAATGCGCCTGCGTAATGCTCGATAAGTACACCCATGAACCGTTCAATCGCGCCCAGAATAACCCGATGAAGCATGACGGGGCGATGCTTTTCACCGTCCGCGCCAATGTAACTCAGATCAAATCGTTCCGGCAGTGTAAAATCACACTGGATTGTCGCACACTGCCATTTTCTTTTTAAAGCGTCCTTGAGTTTGAAATCGATTTTCGGCCCGTAAAAAGCGCCGTCGCCTTCATTAACCTCATAGCTGATGTTGTTATCCTTGAGAGCGTTTTCCAGCGCAGAAGTAGCCAGTTCCCAATCTGCATTGGACCCGATGGAATGTTCAGGCCTGGTGCTTAATTCCACTTCATATTCAAAGCCAAAAATACCCATCGCATAATTGACAAAATCAGCAATGGCACGGATTTCAGAATTAAGCTGTTCAGGCATGCAGAGAATATGAGCATCATCCTGCGTGAATTGACGCACACGCATCAGCCCATGTAACACGCCCGTTTTTTCATGACGATGAACCGTGCCCAGTTCAAAATATCTGAGCGGCAGATCCCGGTAACTGCGGATTTTTGATTTATAGATCAGCATATGGGAAAGACAGTTCATCGGCTTAATGCCGTAAGTCTGCTCGTCAACCTCGGTAAAATACATATTATCGCGGTAATGATCAAAGTGGCCGGATTTCTTCCACAGATCAACCTTAAGAATCTGAGGCCCCATGACCATATCATAACCGCGCTTTAAATGCTCTTTTCTTTCCCACTCTTCAATAATGTAACGCAGTAACATTCCCTTGGGATGAAAGATGGCCAAGCCAGCGCCTGCCTCATCGTTGATCTGAAACAGATCCAGTTCCCTGCCCAAGCGGCGATGATCTCTTTTTTTGGCTTCTTCCAGCAAATTCAGATAATCCGCAAGAGCTTTCTCATCGGCAAAACCGGTGCCGTAAATGCGCTGGAGCATTTTGTTTTTTTCATCGCCACGCCAGTAAGCTCCCGCCACACTCAGCAGTTTGAACGCCTTGATTTTGCCCGTTGAATCAATGTGCGGCCCGCGACACAAATCGACATAATCCCCATCTTTGTACAGGCTGACTACAGTGACATCTGCTGGTAAATCACGAATTATCTCCACTTTGTAATTTTCGCCTCTCTGGGTGAACAATTCAGCGGCTGTCTCGCGGGGCAATTCTTCCCTAACAAATGGATAATCAGCGGTCACAATTTCTCTCATCCGCTTTTCAATCTTTTCAAAATCATCCGTGGTAAAGGTTTCGGTACATTCGAAATCGTAGTAAAACCCATCTTCAATAGACGGACCAATAGCAACTTTGGCGCCCTTAAATACCTCTTGCACGGCCTGCGCCATAACATGAGATATGCTGTGGCGCAAGACGGAAAGGCCATTTCTCGATAAAATGTCGATCGGCTCTACCGTTGAATCTTCTTTTAGAATAAAGTTCAAATCAACAGAGACGCCGTTGACTTTGGCGGCGACAGTAGATTTGAAAATATCCTTTTGCCAGTCTCTGATGGCTTCGCCTATGGTTATACCAGCGGAAAATGTTCGCTCATTTTTATTTGGGAAAACAACTTTTATATCCATCATGTTACTAGGTAATCTCACTATTTATTATTCTACTTCATTTTAAAAGGGCATCACCATTTCGCTGATGCCCTTTTCTTTATCGGCATTTACGCTATATACGCGTTCATACATAAAAAATGGTAGGCAAGCAGGGATTTGAACCCTGGACATCCACCGCGTCAGGATGGCGCTCTCCCCCTGAGCTACTTGCCTATATTCATCTTTTAGCGTTTGGTCAACTAGCAGTAAAACGCTGCTGTGTCAAGCAAATATCTTATTTTTTAGCCTCTTCGGGTACGGATTTATTCAGTATCCGGATCCCTCTGATAATGTAAACCAAACCGGAAATAACAGTGAATAAAGCCGTTGTCCAGCAAAGACCTGTTATCCAATAATAACCGAAATCATGGGTAACCGCTTTGTAAAGTAAAGCGAAAAAAATCGTGGCGATTTGCAACGCCGTGGTTATTTTCCCGACAACAGCCGGTTTTATCTCGTAAGCCACCGACATTAAAGTAAGAATCGCGATACCCAGTAAAATAATAAAGTCACGGCTGATGACAATAACAGCCAACCAGCCGGGAATAAGACCCAAAATCGCCAGCATAACAAAACTGGTAACCAGCAGCAATTTGTCCGCAATAGGATCAAGATAAGCGCCCAGAGTTGTCTGGCACTTCAACAGGCGCGCCAGTGCCCCATCCAAGGCATCGGTCAGGCCGGCCACCATAAAAGCGATCAATGCCTTGTCATACTCAGCCTGAATCAGGAAAATGACAAATACAGGCACAAGGATTATCCGAAGTAATGATAAAAAATTTGGTATATTCATCTATTAGCCTTGCGCCTTAGTTTATTTACTGGATCTTTTATCTCTTTTCTTATTCCACTTCACCCAATCGTCCATATCCTCAGATTCCAAGAACTCTTTCGGCTCTTGGGCCTGGCCATCAGAAGTAATGGCAATCTGCTGCATGGATTTAATAATATACACCCATTCTTCCATGGATACGGGCTTGGGACCCTCAATCACAACTGGTCCGGAAACAGGCCTGGGCGGTCCGACGGCAGAAACTGCCGGCTGCTGTTTTCCGGGAGTAGCAGCCACACGAACCTCGCCATCGTAAACTTTCACCAGCGCCGACTGGTCACCTTCAACATCCATCCGGTAAACAGTGCCTCGAACCCCGGCAACGGCATTTTGGCATGAAACTTCATATTTATCATCCCTACCTGAAAGAGATTTACGCACATTCGTCCACAATTTGCCAACGGTCACGGAAACTTCAACAGCCCTCTTCCCTTCTTCACCCGTGTCAGCCTGGACAAGTTTAAATGTTGTTTTTTCGGCAAAACGCATAATGCTCTTCTCAGGAAGAACCATCTCTACCCGGCTGCCAGCACCAGTTGACACTTCACAGCCGGCTCTAATAAGATCATGTTTTTTGAGATAACGAGATTCTTTTTGTCCCGCGCAAATGACGTCGGCTTTTCCTTCCAACATGGTGATTTTCGCTTCACCTTTCGTCATTTTAATGGTCACCGGTGGTTTGGCCTGCACAGACGTGAAACAAATCAATAGAAGGACTATTGAAGAAACGATTGACATCCATATTTTCATGGCATTCTCCTTCTTTATCGATTTCATGAAGAATTCCTTAAAAATCTCATCGGAGAACAAAAGACTATCCCCTTAATTTCGGTCCGTACGGCAGCGTCTCCATAACGTTACCGACAGCTTCCTCCAATGCCGTTTCCAAATCCCCGCGGGATTTCATCTTTAGCCTTGTCCGAATCAAATCAAAACTTCTGTTTGTCGATCTGTATTGAGCGTTCCAAAGCGTTTCGCCTGTCTTCGTGCTGCGTAATTCGCATCGGACAGACACAGTAACCGGCGCATAAAATAAACCTGCTGATGTTTTACTTTCCATGAGCGAGCAGGACATGACACCATCCGCACCCAGCAATTCTTCTATCATCTTCGGTGGGACAACATCATTTTTTTTCACTTCCGCACCGCCGGTCAGAGGCATCAGTTTACTGTCAATCAAATCAGGAGCTATTTGAAGATAGCCTTTAAAGCGAAGTTCGTCGCCCAATTTTGACCGCATCATTTTCGAAGCTTTTGAGCCTGCCATATTGCTCTCCACAGGCAGCAAAGCAATAACGCTCACGGCGCCCGAGTTTTGATCGCTTTTTAACACAACCGGCGCACGGGATGAACAACCGGACAGACATAAGCAAAACGTTATCAACAAGACAAATACAATATTATGGGCTCTCATTGTGCCTCCTCTTTAACCTGCAAATTGATCTCGACTACATTCTGATTCTTCTTAAGGGTTTTCATGGAATACTTTCCTGATTTTTCCAACTCAGCCACTAAATTTTGAACTTCTCCAGCAAGAACAAGATCACAATGAGCCTGCTGCCATTCCAGACGACAAGGATAAACACTTTGGACTATTTTGGGACGGCCTTGTAAAAAAGTCTTTAAATGGGCAAAATCTGAATATTTCTTCATCCCTTTTAATGATAAAGAAACCGAGACACCTTCTTTTCCCTTTTGCCCCTGAAGAACGTCCATCTGCAAAAGATCATCCCTGACAGGCGCTAAAGCTACTGCAACATGAACATTAGCGGTATATTCATCGTGCTGTCTATTTTCTGATATTATTCGATAGTTCTTAATATAGCGATCCGCCTTGTCGATCATGATGCTTTTAACAGCCTGAAATTTTTCGTCTTCAAATTTATCCGATAAGATTTTGGCCGCTGCCTGTATGATCGCTTTTTCCAATGCGTTTTTCACAGCTTCTTCACGAGCGCGGGCTTCATCATTTTGAACGACGGGAGCCCGACCTTCAACCTGAAGAGTTAAATCCGTCGTCGCCTGAACGGCATAGGCAGGATGTTGGAAAAGGCATATCGGCAATAGAAACATCAGCAACAGTTTTTTTCTCATTACCTAATCCTGATCCGACAAACGGTCTTTGTGCATAATCTTTATTTTTTCAATTTCTTCTCTGATCACGCGCTCGGCAATATCAGGAATAACGTCCCGCGCGATTCTTTCAATAATTTTCACCGTCCGCTTCATGACCGCGTCGTTGATTTGAGGGACCAAATGATTATGTTCAACGACCTCCGTCAGATCATGAATTTTATCGCCATTCGATGTGACACGTTCGTAGTCCCGTCCGTCAACCACAATGATTTGCTGCGGATTTTTCCCGTCAGTCGCACTGCGATCCTGTCCGCTTCGTTCGTCATATATTTCGGTCAGTTCGTGTATTTTTTTATCTTGAACCGTCCCGAAAGCTTCCATCATCTTTCATTCCCTCTTCCTATGCGCCATAATAATAAAATGATTAGATTTCTATTGATTTCACAACCGAGTTACCATAGTGCAAAAAACTCTTCAAGCAATATATGCATTGTTCCGGGTTTCAATTTCGATCAGGCACCTGACGAATTTTAACAGCCATATCATAAACTTTTTTCCTCGATAATCCGGTTCGCCGCACAATCTCCGCAACGGCATCGCGCAACGATATCGTTCTTTCCGCCCAAAGCTGCAGAAGCTTCTCCTGAATTTCATCGTCCGTAAACGAAACAGGCCCAAGGAAAGCTCCTTGCAGGATGACCGTAAATTCCCCTTTTACTTTACTGACGGACCTCTCCGCTACAATGTCTGAGACCCATCCTCGTTTGATCTCTTCAAATACCTTGGTTAGTTCCCGTGCCACAACGATCTGCCTGTCGCCCAACACGTCATAAACATCTTTCAACGCATCGATGATTCTTGCCGGCGACTCATAAAATATAATGGTTTTTTCTTCATCCTTAATGGACTCCAAAAACCGGCGGCGCTTGTTTTCTTTGGGCGGCAAAAAGCCACAAAACAAAAAATGGTCAGCGGGCAAACCACAGACAGACAAAGCTGTAATTAAAGCGGAAGGTCCGGGAACGGGAATCACGCTGATTTGGTTTTCCAGCGCAATATGGACCAGGTGATAACCGGGATCGCAAACACAGGGCGTGCCGGCATCGGAGATATAAGCGATGCTTATTCCGTTTTTGATTCTGGAAACAATAAGCTCGCTTCGTTCCTTCTCATTGTGCTCGTGCAGACTGATCAGAGGTGTTTTTATATTGTAGGCATTTAGCAGGATTCTGGAATGGCGCGTGTCTTCCGCAGCGATCAGGTCCACTTCTTTTAACACCCGAAGCGCCCGGAGTGTAATGTCCTCCAGATTGCCTATCGGTGTGGCAACCATGTAGAGCTTCCCTTGCTTTTCACCCGCGCTTTTATTCATACAATTTTCATCAAACGCTTTTTGTTGTTGACATCTATGTCTTTTTTCGGCTTTAATAGCAAAGAAACAAATAAAATACTACCATGAATGACAGTTGGAGATTATGAAACGAATATTAATTACCGGCGGCGCGGGATTTTTAGGCTCCCATCTTTGTGACCGACTTTTAATAGAAGGAAACGATATTCTCTGTCTGGACAACTTTTTTACCGGCAACAAAAATAATATTGCCCATCTTCTCGGTCATTCGCACTTTGAGCTGATTCGTCACGACATCATCAATCCCATTTATCTGGAAGTGGACGAAATCTACAACCTGGCCTGCCCGGCCTCGCCTGTGCATTATCAGTTCAATCCCATTAAAACCGTCAAGACCAATGTCATGGGCGCAATCAACGTCCTGGGCATTGCCAAAAGGACCAAAGCGAAAATCCTTCAAGCATCCACTTCGGAAGTGTATGGCGATCCGGACGTACACCCGCAGAAAGAATCTTATTGGGGACGCGTCAACCCCATCGGTATCCGAAGTTGTTACGATGAAGGCAAGAGAGCCGCTGAATGCCTGATGATGGATTACCGCCGACAAAATGCCGTCAACGCCAAAATCGTCCGCATCTTCAATACCTACGGACCGCGCATGGCCGTCAATGACGGACGCGTCGTCAGTAATTTTATTATTCAGGCCCTGCAAGGAAAAAACATTACGGTTTATGGAGATGGCAATCATACCCGTTCATTCTGTTATTGCGACGATTTAATTGACGGGTTAATCAAAATGATGAATTCCGCCGATGATTTTTTTGGACCGGTTAATATCGGCAATCCCGGTGAGTTCACCATCTTACAATTAGCCAGGATGATTATTGATTTAACGGACAGCAGTTCTAAAATTGATTTTCAGCCGCTCCCTGCTGATGATCCAACGCAGCGCAAACCGGACATAACGCTCGCGGAAAAAAAATTGGGCTGGCAACCGAAGATAGCGCTCACGCAAGGTTTACTTACGACCATTCAGTATTTTCGCGATACTTTAAAAATGTCTTAAAACGGGGGAGTAGTCAGGAAAAATGAAATTTAAAAAGAAAATTCTTTGTATCGGGGCAGGCTACGTCGGCGCCCCGTCAATGGTTATGATTGCCTGCAAATGCCCGGACTATAAAGTCACTGTAGTCGATATCAACCATCAGCGTATCGACGCCTGGAACTCCGACCAACTTCCCGTCTATGAACCGGGACTCCATGAAATCGTCCAAAAAACACGCGGCAGAAATTTATTTTTTTCCACGGATATCGAAACTCAGATTAAAGAAAATGATATTATTTTTGTCTGTGTCAATACGCCGACCAAAACTTTCGGTGCGGGCGCCGGTATGGCTGCCGACCTGCAATACTGGGAAAAAACGGCACGGCAGATACTGGAAAATTCTCAATCTTCAAAAATTGTGATTGAAAAAAGCACACTGCCCATCAAAACCGCGCTGGCCATGGAACGAATCCTGGCTTCCGGGAAAGGAGATATTACCTTTGACGTCCTCTCCAATCCGGAATTCATGGCGGAAGGAACCGCCATCGACGATTTGGAGAATCCTGACCGGGTGCTGATTGGATCACGCGAAACCAAAAGCGGTTTGAAAGCCCGCTCGCAATTAGTAGATATTTATGCACGTTGGGTGTCACCAGAAAAAATAATCACCGCCAATATTTGGAGTGCTGAGCTCTCCAAACTGGTGGCCAACGCTTTTCTGGCACAAAGGGTGTCGTCGATCAACTCCATATCGGCGCTTTGTGAAAAGGCGGATGCCGACATATCCGAAGTGGCGCGGGCCGTGGGTATGGACAGCCGCATCGGTAGTAAATTTCTCAAGGCCGGCATCGGCTTTGGCGGTTCCTGCTTTAAGAAAGATATTCTAAATCTTGTTTATCTCTGTCATTTTTACGGTCTGCCGGAAGTTGCCTACTATTGGGAAAGCGTCGTTAAAATCAATGAATATCAGCAGGACCGCTTCATCGCCAACATTCTCCAATCGATGTTTAACACCCTGGCCGGGAAAAAAATATGCCTCTTGGGTTTTGCATTTAAGGCGGATACGGGCGACACGCGTGAAAGCCCGGCTATCCATATTACCCGCAAGCTTTTGGCGGAACATGCCGAAGTGGTCATTTCCGATCCCAAAGCGCTCGGGAACGCCGCCATCGATCTGGCCCAGGATGAAGGTCAAATCAGTTACGTTGAAGATCCCTACCGCGCAGTCGCCGGCTGTCATGCGCTGGCGATTATGACGGACTGGGATTTATACCGGAGGCTGGATTATCGTAAAATCTACAAATCGATGATCAAGCCCGCGTTTATTTTTGACGGACGCAATATTATTGATCAGCAGAAGTGTTTTGAGATCGGGTTTAATGTGTTTCCCATCGGGAAGCCGGCCTTGACCCGTCTTTAATCCCGCTGTTGCGGGACGAGCGTCAATTCTCCACAACGAGCTCGCGAGGTGGTTGATTCACAAAGCAATAAAATCGAAAGCGTTTCTGATCAGACGAATGTCATTTCCTTGAGGCAGCATCAGGACGGCTACGACATCAAAACGGGCATGGACATCGTTTAACTTTTTTTCCTGAAGATACCACAAGGCCAGTTGCGACATTTTTTTCTGTTTTTTGACACCCACTGCCTGCTCGGGATAACCCATCGCACTCGATTTTCTGGCTTTTACTTCCACAAACACCAGCTCGTTTTTGTCTCGAGCCACAATGTCGATTTCGCCGATCGGGCAACGATAATTGACTTCAGCGATCCGATAGCCGCTTTTTTTCAAAAAGTCGGCGGCAATCTTTTCTCCCTCTTTCCCGGTGTCTATTTTGCGCGTGTCTCTTTTTTCGATCATCAGGACCAATCTAAAACTGTTTGATGAATATCTTTATTTTTTAAATGGAATGACCGGCGATGAATTTTACACATACCGATTTCTTGAAGAATTTTTCGGTGCTCGGCAGTGCCGTATCCCTTGTTTTGCAGAAAATTGTATTGGGGGAACTGGCGGTGATACATTTCCATAATCCTGTCCCGCGAGACCTTGGCTATGATAGAGGCGGCAGCGATGGACACGCTTAGCGCATCACCTCTCACTAATGCCTTTTGCGGCGTGTTGACCGCAAGGGTGTATAAACCGTCTATCAAGATGAAATCAGGAACCATTGAAAGATCCAGAACGGCTTCACGCATCGCCTGAAGCGACGCCCTGAGAATATTAATCCGGTCAATGACGGCAACCTCAGCGACGCCCACACCGACGGCTATAGCTTCCTCGGAGATGACCTTATAGAGCTCATTTCTTTTGCGGGCGGTCAGTTTCTTGGAATCGTTAATTTCGGAATTTTGATACGCGGGAGGGAAGATGACTGCTGCTGCAACAACAGGTCCGGCCAGCGGCCCCCGGCCTGCTTCGTCAACGCCCGCGACGCATCGGTAGCCTTCACCATAAGCAAGCTTTTCGAATGTATTCATCGCAAAAAGAAGACGGAGCCCTTCTGCCTGAAGGAGCTCGCCGTGACAGCACCAGCTGAGCCCCTTCCGTTCGTTTGGTTAACGAACCGGCGCAAAACCATACCCAAACCAAACGTCCTCATGGCAAACGGCGTCTATTGATAGCAAAGACAAAACGTATACTAGTGGTTGGTCGCTTCCTTGATCCTTGCTTTTTTGCCTCTGAGGCTTCTCAAATAATAAAGACGTGAACGGCGCACCAGACCCCTGGTCATGACTTCAACACGGTCAATAATCGGTGAATGCATGGGGAATGTTCTTTCGACACCAACACCATAGGAAACTTTTCTTACGGTGAAATTTGCCCGGCTGTTACCGCGGCGTTTGCGGATGACCACACCTTCAAAGGCCTGTATTCTCTCTTTCTGGCCTTCAATGATGCGCACATATACTTTAACGGTATCACCCGTTTTAAAGGCGGGAATATCCCCTCTCATTTGCTCTTTTTCAATCATTTCCAAAACATTCATTTTATATTTCCTCCCGCGATACTCGCAATATTATTTTATGATATTCCTACAACTCTGTCCAAAATGACGGCAACGGCCGACCGCACCGCCAAGTGATTATAACCATCCTTCCCTCTGATCGGCTCAAGGCGATAGTCCGCCTGATTCACTATTTCCTCTGCAATGCCTGAGCCTGTACCAAAAATTAAAAGATAAGGCAACTGATTACTTTTAATGGCTTCTCTCATTTTGCCGCATGTTAACAATTCGCCTTGAAAGTTAGCTCCCGTGACAATGATTTGCGGTTCAGTATTATGTGTTTTCTTAATATCCACCAGAACTTCATCCAGATCGGATTTAATTTCCACTTTTTCAAAAGCGGCTTTTCGGGACGGATTGTAAGCCGCGCCGTAACCTTCCCGCCAGTGGCTGATGATTTGGCCGGCAAGCCTTCGCTGAGCCTCTATCGGATTAATCACATAAAACTTTTCCACCCCGAACGTTTTCGCTGTCCTGGCAATGTCGTGAAGATCCATATTGGCAATGGCCGTGGCAACCACTTTGCCTTCTTTATTGATAACCGGATAATGTAAAAGAGCTATATAAAGCATACCCGCTTTGGGGGACTGATCTTTCATCAGGAAAAAATTTACCCCGAATCAACCACCTCGCAGCAAGCTGCGGAGAATTAACGCTCGTCCCGCAACAGCGGGATTAAAAAAGTTGACCTAATTACCTTAAACACATCTGAAAATCAAGACTTTATATCCGATGAACTCGTAAAAAGTCCACTAACCTGTGATTCCCGCGAAGGCGGGAATCCAGAACATGTTTAAATCACTGGATTCCCGCCTTCGCGGGAATCACAAAAAAGGACAAAATTGATTTTTTACGAGACCATCATATCTGGCCGAGCTTAATTTTTTCCAATTTTTTTCTATCATCCAACGAAAGTTCATTTTTTTCGAGCAAATCAGGCCTTCTCAGCCAGGTTCTTTTAATCGCTTCGACCCTTTGCCAACGATCAATTTGGGCATGATTTCCGGAAACCAGCACATCGGGGACACACCATCCTTTATACTCGGCAGGCCTCGTATATTGTGGATATTCCAGAAGTCCCTGTGAAAAAGATTCCGTAATGGCAGATGCATCATTTCCCAACACGCCGGGAATCAGTCTGGAGACGGCGTCGATGACAACCAGGGCGGAAAGTTCCCCTCCGGTTAAGATATAATCACCAATGGATATTTCCCGATCAACCAGATGTTCTCTAATTCGCTCATCAACCCCTTCATAGCGCCCGCAAATCATAATGATTTGCTTTTCTTCGGCAAGCTGCGCCGCAATTTTCTGATTAAATACCTCTCCCTGGGGCGTCATCAGAACCACCAAGGGTTTTATGTCGTTGCGCCTGACCGCTGCCAGGGCCCGTTCCACGGGCTCAACTTTCATCACCATTCCGCATCCACCGCCATAGGGGGCATCGTCGGTCATGTTGTGCTTATCTTCCGCCCAATCACGAATATTATGCAGGCCGATATCGATCAGACCTTTTTCCTGAGCTTTTTTCAAAAGACTGAAATTTAGAGGAGACTGGAGCATTTCCGGGAAAATAGACAGAACATCAAATCGAATCACGGCTAAAGGCCTTCCAGCAATTTTACGGTTATCCTGCGCGAGGCTAGGTCTATCCGCACAATGGCATCGGCGATTGCCGGAATGAGAAATTCTCCGTCGTCTCCCCGGCAAACATAAACATCATTGCTGCCTGTTGGGAATATTGATTCTATCCGGCCAAGATGACGACCTTCCGGTGTATAAGCCTCAAGTCCAATGATATCGGACCAATAATACTCGTCCTCCGCAAGAACGCCGAGCAAATCGCGCGGCAGTAAAAGCTTGGACCCTACAAGCGCTCCGGCTGCATCCACATCGGAGATATCTTGAAATTCAATAAACAGACACTGACCGGCAGGATCAATCTTCTTGATTTCATGACGACTTTTTTGTCCGGACTTTGATTCCAGATAAACAAAATCAAGCCTGTCCAGAATATCCTGTGCTTCTAAAAAAGATAAAACTTTAACACAGCCGTGGAGACCGCGCGTTTTGACGATCTCTCCAAAAACAAAAAGGTCCATTTTTTATTCTATAATTTCCAGAACTGCCCGTTTGTGCATTTTGGCGGACGTGGCGCTTAAAATGGTGCGAATGGCTTTGGCCGTTCTTCCCTGTTTCCCAATAACTTTCCCTAAATCTTCTTTTGCCACGCGCAGCTCAATAACGGACGTTTGCTCACCGATGATTTCAGTGACTTCCACTTTGTCGGGATTATCAACTAAAGATTGAGAGATATACTTAATTAATTCCTTCATCATCAGCACCTCCACGAGTTTTAGTTAACACATCTGGAAAATCCACTGCAATATTCGCCCTGCTTGTTCAATTTAAATGATGTGAGGCTGCAATCCCGTCTCCTGCCCTTAGACATAACGCAACAGTTCTACTACTTAACGCTGGCTTCAATGCCTTTTGTTTTCAATAAATGAGAAACGGTCAGCGTCGGTTTTGCCCCTTTGGACAACCAATCGCGAACACGATCTTCTTTTAAAGATATTTCTGCGGGATTCTTCTTTGGGTCATAATTCCCTAATATTTCGAGAAATTTTCCATCCCGCGGATATTCTTTATCTGCGGCCACAATACGGTAAAAGGGTTTGCCTTTAGCGCCCATACGAGTTAATCGAATTTTAACTGCCATTTAGTTTTACTTAAAACCTCCTTCAAAAAAAATAGTTATCTGATTTGCCTCTATCATAATTGATTTGATATTAAAAGGGGAAATTCCTCATCAGAGACTTTATCCCGCCTTTCTGATTTATTTTTTTCATCATCTTGCGAATTTCCACGTAATTTTTCAAAAGCCGGTTGACATCCTGAACCATTGTACCACTGCCTAAAGCGATCCTTTTGCGTCTGCGGCCATCAATGATCAGGTAGTTATAACGTTCTTTCTTAGTCATGGAATCAATCATCGCCGTAATTTTTACCAGTTCCTTATCGTCCGGCTGCGCATCCTTGAGCGCTTTGATTTTGCCCATGCCCGGAATCATGCCCATCATGTCCTTCAGTGAACCCATTTTCTTGACTTGCTGAAGTTGATTGCGGAAATCTTCCAACGAAAAATCCCCTTTACGCAGAGACTGCTCCATCTCCCGGGCTGTTTTTTCATCGATAGTGGCTTGCGCTTTTTCCACCAGCGATAAAATATCTCCCATCCCCAGAATCCGGGAAGCCATCCTCTCTGGATGAAACACCTCCAAGGCGTCAATTTTTTCACCGATGCCGACAAACTTGAGCGGCTTACCGACAACAGCTTTAAGCGAAAGGGCCGCTCCACCGCGCGCGTCACCGTCCATCTTGGTCATGATAACGCCGTCAATACCGATCAATTCATTGAATTTTGTGCCGACATTGACGGCATCCTGACCGGTCATGGCATCTGCCACATAAAGAATTTCCGAAGGATTTACCTTGTCCTTAATTTTGCGAAGCTCTTCCATTAACAGATCGTCAATATGCAATCTTCCGGCGGTGTCAATGATGACAACTTCGTAACCTTCTTTTTTGGCTTGTTCAACGGCTTCAACGCATATCTTTACGGGATCGCGAAGAGAACCTGCATCAAAAACACCTGCTTTAATCTGTCTGCCCAAAACGGCCAACTGTTCCATCGCCGCAGGCCGATAAACGTCTGCCGAAACCAGATAAACTTTTTTTTCTCTGGATAAGATTAACGCCAACTTGGCGGCTGTTGTTGTTTTTCCACATCCCTGTAAGCCGACAAGCATGATCGTAGCCGGAATCCGCGAGCCGAACTTGATATTGGCGCTCGTATTGCCCATGAGTTCAACCAGACGGTCATGGACAATCTTGACGACCTGTTGTCCGGGCGTAATGCTCTCAAGCACTTCCTTGCCGATGGCGCGCAGCCGCACATCTTCAATAAAATCCTTGACGACCTTGAAGTTCACATCCGCTTCCAGGAGCGCCATCCGGATTTCCTTGAGCGCGGCATTGACGCTTTCCTCGTTAAGGACGCCACGGCCTTTAATTTTCTTGAAAATACTTTCGAGTTTCTCCGTTAAACTTTCAAACATAATCAAAGCCTTTACTTACTGGTTCTTACCCGCGTCTCCGCCGGCGGTCCGAATGATGCAATTTGTCTTGACCTTTTTGGAAATCCTATCGGCAGCAGCTTGCGCCTGCGCCTTTGTTTCAAATCCCATGACGATGACGCGATGCCATGTCCCCTTGCCTTTAATATCCACTTTTACAACTTTAGCGGAATAACCCAACGTGGCAACGGTTTTATTAATCTGATTGGCTTTATCCTTGTCTTTCAAAGACGCCAC
>CAIVDK010000151.1 GCA_903904655.1 uncultured delta proteobacterium
GCCGCCGAATAAAATTCATCTCTGTCGAAAGTCTTTTCAATCTTTCCGTCCAGGACGTTCCAGAGGACGAGATGTATTTTGGTTGGAGAGAATTTCTTGCGAGACAATGCATATTTCCCGCTGGAAGAGAAAATCACCGAGGTATTCTCCGGATAGGTAAGGCCGAGTGTGCTCAACGTTCTTCCTGTCACGGTTTCCGCAATGATGATACCATCCTCACCTCTGGCCCAGAAATATTTTCCATCCGGAGTAAATCCAGTTTTCCCATCTACAATAAAGGTGGCGTCTATTTTTTGGAGTTGCCGACCGCTTTGCACATCCCAAAGCCTGCATGTTTTGTCCAACCCCCAGGAAGCAATCAATCTTTTGTCCGGAGAAAAAGCCAAAGAGGACACACTGTAAATATGTCCACCAAGGGTTCTGATTTCTCTTCTGGAAAGGACATCCCAAAGCTTAATGCTACCGCTCATTGCGCCGGAAGCAATAATTTTCCCATCCGCAGACATAGCCGTAGAATCAACCCATTCCGTATGCCCCAACTGCACAGAAACTTCCGGTGCCTGCGGACTTCCGGCTGGGGCAAGCTTGTCGTCGGCAGAAGCGAAGTTTATGGCCAACATGAAGACCATTCCAAAACAGACCGACACATAATACAATAAACTTTTAAAGCTGAACATATTTTCTCCGTTCGTTTTTCCCGCAATAGTAATTTTATTCACAGGTGTTCCCTTAATCCATAAAACCTGGTTTTGCGCCTGCAATGATCCGGCCGTCATGAATAACCATGCAGTGGTTGCGACCCATGCCCCTTTTCGGCACGATCATGACAGACTCAGGTCTACGAATTATTTTGTAATCCCCTTCGGAAAATTTTGACAAAAATTCTTCCAGTGGCATTCCTGGTGCCGCACGATGGCAGACATCGGCGCTCATTTGACTGGCCTGAGTCCAATCATAAATAAAGTAACCGGCCCATAGACCGACAACGATGGCAATCCCATAGATGATTTTTCGACCAACAGGACGGTCCTTTTGCTGATCCGGCTTCGGCCCGACAGGCAGCCAAAGAATTTTCCGGGCAGTTTTGCGCAGAAAATAATAAAGACCCGCCATGCCCAGGATAAACAGCAGCGGCGCGCCTTTTTCATCTTCCAGAAGCGGTGTAAACGGCAAAACAAAGAAGGACAGGAAGATCAGGATGGCCGGGTAGCGGGCATACCGCGCATACCGGATTAATCCGGAACCGGTTACTGACGCGGCAAACGCATAAAAGACGGCAAAGGCAACATGCGTAATGCCGCCTTCAGCAATGGATCGAATGTTGATCAAAACAGGAACACATATAAAAAGCAGGAGATAGCCGATGACGCGGATTGAAGCGTAGGCATTTCGCTCGTCCTGGAGCTGCTTTTTTTCTTCTTTGGTCACCCACCGATTATGAAAAAGTAGCATCCCCCGGCTTTGGGCTTCACCTGTCGTTAATCCGTCGCAAGGAATGCCCCAATCCGTATTAATCAATAGATCCGGGCGACCGGGTTGATATTTATTTAACACAATATATTACTCTTCCCGGCACAATGCCCGCATTGACTTGCCTCTAAAATAGACTGCGGCAAAGTCCTGTTCTGATAGCTTTGATGCCTTTTTTTGTAATAAGGATCATCCTGGCTGTTTGTGAAAACAAATAAAATTAAAAGGAAAACCAGCAACAGAAAAATAACCAGCACATTCGCCTTGAGTCTAAAGAGTGCTGTAAACAGTCCGGACAGGCCGATGCGTTTTTCCTGCCCGCTTTTCTGGAAACGGTACAGCAACCCCAGGATAATGAAAGGTCCAAGCAAAGGAAAAACTGTCACTGCCGCGATCAAATAGAAGCGCC
>CAIVDK010000152.1 GCA_903904655.1 uncultured delta proteobacterium
CAAAGTCCTATTGCCGCCCGGGTCATCGGCCGGGAGCAGGCAGCCCTTTCCAAAACTCTCTGGATCAACAAAGGCAGTGCGCACGGTCTGAAAAGCGGCATGCCGGTCATCGTTCCACCCGGATTAATCGGAAGATTGACGGATGTTTCCTGGCACAGTTCGAAAGTTTTGCTGCTGATTGATGAGAATTCTAACGTGGATGTGCTGATACAGCGGACGCGGGTGCATGGAATTGTTCGCGGCGCCGGATCGCGTGGTTGTGTGGTCAGATATGTTTCCAAAATTCAGGATGTCAAAGAAGGTGACGTGATTATAACATCCGGTATGAGCAATATTTTCCCCAAAGGATTGCTCGTTGGCAAGGTCAGTCACGTTGACCCTATGGATGTTGGATTGTTTTTAAAAATCCAGATAGATCCCTTGGTTGATTTTACCACACTGGAGGAAGTACTGGTTCTGGTGGCCGATCAACAGGAAATTTCCGCAGAAAAGAAAACAGCAAAATGATTTATTATTTATCGTTGCCTTTTGTGACCATTGGGTTGGTTGTATTTCAAAGTATGTTGGCCGACGTCCTTTTTTCCAGTTGGCTCACGCTGGAACTGTCGCTGGTTGCTGTCATCTACGCCGGGTTTCGCCTGGATTTGATGAAAGGTATTATTCTGTCTTTCATGATGGGCTTTATGTTTGATGGTGTATCCGGATCAATTCTTGGATTATTCACAACGATTTACTTGCTTATTTTTATATTTTCTTTTTTTGTTTCATCGCGGATTGCCTCGGGGAAGCTTTATTTAATCGCTCTTTTCAGTCTGATTTGCTCTCTTGTGGAGTCACTGATCTTAATTTCACTCTATCATTTTGTATTTGAATTTGACATGTTGAATAACGTGCTTTTGGTTTTTGTGCCGCAGGCTTTGCTGATCAGCGTCCTCTCCGTCGGCTTTTTTTATGTGATGCGCAAGGTAGAAGGGTTAATGTATGGAAAAACAATGCGGCCTCCGCAACGGGCCGGAACCGGCGGAATTTCGGCAGAGGCTTAAAATCGTCCTTATTCTGATCGGGCTGATTCTGTTCATTCTGCTGATTCGCCTCTGGTATTTGCAAGTCATCAAGGGGGATGAACTCAAGCAGCGGTCGGAAAACAACGCCGTGCGTTTTCGTATAATCCAGCCGTTACGCGGCTTAATTATGGATCGCAACGGGGCTGTTGTGGTTGATAATCGTCCGTCATTTGATGTGTTGTACATGCCCACCAAGGGCATCAATCATGAGTTGCTGCTCCAGAGGATCAAAGATATTTATAAAACGAAGACGCTGGAGATTTCTTCCGATCGACCTTTCCCCAAGACCATTAAGCCTTATCTGCCTGTCCGACTGGAAAAGAATGTTAGTATGGAAAAAGTCGCCCTGGTGGAAACAAACGTACTTGATCTGCCGGGCGTCTATATCGAGGTCACGCCTGTCCGCCTTTATCTGGATGGAGAAATGATTGCGCCGATTACCGGCTACACGGGTGAAGTCAGCCAGAGGGAATTGGAAGAACCAGAAGGAGATTATTTGTCCGGCGATATTACAGGAAAGTACGGTATCGAAAAAGTTCTTGATCCGCATATTCGCGGCAGTCGCGGCAATGAACTTGTTGAGGTAAATGCATTTGGTAAGGTCATTAAGAATTTGGGACGGATTGATCCTGTTTCCGGTTCCAATGTTGTGCTGACGATAGATGCCCAATTGCAAAAGGCGGCCTGGGAAGCTTTTGCAGGCCTTGCCGGCGCGGCCGTTGCGATGGATCCGCGGGACGGTTCGATTCTAGCGATGGTCAGCTCGCCGTCTTTTGATCCGAATCTGTTTAATAGCGGTATTGCCCGTGGTGAATGGGAGAAGCTTCAAAAAAATCCACTGAAGCCTTTATCCAACAAGGCCATTTCCGGACAGTATCCGCCCGGTTCAATCTATAAACTGATTGTAGCCGCAGCTGCGTTGGAAGAAAGCATTATTAACCCGGACACTAAAATATTTTGTAATGGTTCTTTCGAGCTGGGAAATAGAAGCTATCGCTGCTGGAAAAAACATGGACATGGGTCGGTTAATCTTCACCGGGCGTTGGTGGAGTCCTGTGATGTCTATTTTTATACGGTCGGAAAGATGCTTGGTGTGGATAAAATAGCAAAATATGCGAAGATGTTTGGCTTGGGCGATTTAACCGGCATTGAGATTGATCATGAAAAAAAGGGGCTTGTTCCCACGCGAGACTGGAAGCTGGCGCGCATGAAAGAACCGTGGCAGCTCGGCGAAACGATATCGATATCCATCGGTCAGGGATTCAATTTAGCAACCCCCCTGCAGTTGGTGCAAGCCTATAGCTCTCTGGCCAACGGGGGTACTCGGTGGCGGCCGCTTCTTGTTCAACGGATCGAATTGTCCAATGGCAGCGTCACTAAGGAATATTTGCCCGAAAAAACAGGCGAACTCAAATTGAGCCAGCAAACGATGGCGGTGCTCAATCGCGCGCTATGGGGGGTGGTGAATGAACCGGGCGGCACCGGCGCCGCTGCACGCAGGCCATATGCCGATGTTTGCGGTAAAACAGGAACGTCCCAAGTGATTGGGCTGCCGCAGAACGACAAAGCCCGCCGCCAGAAAAAAATAGCCGCATTTCATAAAGATCATGCTTTGTTTGTTTGCTATGCTCCGATGAAAAATCCGGAAATAGCGATAGCTGTTGTTGCCGAAAACGCCGGAGGTGGCGGTGCCGTTGCCGCGCCGATTGCCCGTAAAATTCTGAATGCCTATTTTGATGCCAAGAAAAAAGAAAAGACGGGCCCGGTTGCTGCAATTATTCCACCGACCGATTAAACCGGAGATTGATGAATTTTTTACAAATTTGATGTCTCACCGTAGGATTTGCATTTAATGATTTTTTTTAAATACGATCGTCGCATATTCCAGAATTTTGACTGGATGTTATTTGCCCTGGTGATGTCTATCTGCGCAATCGGCATTATCAATATTTATTCCACCGGTTTCAGTCTCATAGATAATCGATCACCGCTTTACTTAAAACAGTTGCAATGGATTATGCTAGGCTTGTCTTTAATGCTTGTTACTTTTTTAGTTGATTACCGCGCTATTAATCAAGCTGCTTATGTTATTTATGCGATCTCTATAGCGTCCCTGGTTTTTGTGGCCATGTTCGGCCACACGGCCAACGGCGCGCAACGCTGGATCTCTTTCGGATTCCTTTTATTTCAGCCTTCCGAACTGATGAAAGTGACCATCATTATCGCCCTGGCCCGGTATTTTGACGATCATAAATCCAACGAACCTTACTTGCTGAGGGAATTATTTGTTCCTTTCCTGCTGGTGATAGTTCCTTGTGTCCTGATCTTAAAACAGCCTGATTTAGGAACGGCGTTAGTGACCATTATTGTTTCCACTTCGATTGTTCTGTTTATCGGTATGAATTGGAAGTCCATCTTGATCGCCGTCGCCAGCGTGTTGGCCATTCTGCCCCTGGCCTGGCTCTTTCTAAAGGATTATCAAAAAGACAGATTGCTGACATTTCTTTCTCCGGAGAGTGATCCTCTGGGTGCGGGCTACCACATCATTCAATCGATGATCGCAATTGGTTCCGGAGGATTTTTAGGC